>JAUXFZ010000513.1 GCA_030622585.1 Myxococcales bacterium | reverse complement strand
GCTCCAGCCCCTCCCTCCCCGAGTCGCTACCTCGGCTCTATCGAGACGCGGGCGGCACAACCATCATGGGAAGGCCCCCGATCCCGTACGCCGAAGGCCGATGCGTCGGCGGGGGCACAGTGGTCAACGGCGGGATGGCGTGGCGGCCACCGGACCGAGTCCTGGCGCAATGGGAGCGCATCACCGGACAACCCGATCTCGGCCCCAAAGCGATGGAGCCGCTCTTCGATCGAGTGGAGAAGCGTATCCACGTCAGCCCGCAGCACGCCGTGTCCATCGGTGAGGACAACCGCTTGCTCGAAGAGGGGGCACGCCGCCTCGGTTGGCGTTACGAGCACAACCCCCGTGCTCAGGATCGTTGCGTCGGCTCGAACCAATGTCTCACGGGCTGCCCCACGGGCGCCAAGCAATCGACACTGCTGAGCTACATGCCTCGCGCGCTGTCGAACGGCGCGCGCTGCATGACCGAGGTGCGCGCCCGACGACTGTGGATCGAAGGCGGCCGCTGCGTGGGCGTGATCGCAAAGGCCATCAACCCACGGACCCGCGAAGAAGACATCGATGTTCGTGTCCGGGCGAAGGCGGTCGTCGTCGCATGCGGCGCCGTGCAGACCCCTTTTCTACTTCTGGGTCACCGCCTAGGCAGGCCGAGTCGGCAGCTCGGCAAGAACTTCCTATGTCACCCCAATGCCAAAGTGCTGGCGACCTACCCGCACGAGTTGTACGCATGGCAGGGCGTGAGCCAAGGGGGGCAGATCCGCGAGTTCCTCGACGAAGGGATTCTCATTGCGGAGAACGCTGTCCCGCCCGCCACCGTCGGCGCCCAGACTCCCTTCCTCGGCGAGGAGGCGCTCGATCTGATGAAACGGTACAACTCGATGGCGATGACGGGTGTGCTCGTCGAGGATTCCCATGCCGGGACCGTCACCCGCAGTTTTGGCGCGCCGATGGCAAGGTACACGATCACACGCTACGACCACGCTCGCTTCCTCCGAGGCGTCCGCCTCCTCGCGACCCTGCACTTCGAGATGGGCGCGGACGCAGTGATCCTCCCGTTCAGCAATTTTCACGTCGCGCACAGCGTCAATGACCTCGCTCAAATCGAGCGTACTCAGCGATCGAGAAGCACGATGGAGCTCTTCACCGTACACATGATGGGAACCTGTCGAATGGGCAGCTCGCCCCGAGAGTCAGTCGTGAACCTCGACGGCGAGCTTTGGGACTTGCCAGGTTGCTATGTGGCGGATGCAAGCCTCTTCCCAACGGCGGTCGGGGTGAACCCACAGCTCACCATCATGGCGCTCGCCACCCGGGTCGCGCAGCGTCTTCGCCTTCTCAATTGACAAGCCCGGGGTTGTTGCGCACATCATATTCATCTGATGCTCGACCTCCCGCGACTCAAACGCATCCGACTCATGAAGCGGCCGATCGGCCAGCTCTTGTTTGGCTACGGGCTCCTCGGTCCAAACTACACCTTGTTGCCCGGCGTCGACATTCAGCTCGAGGGGTTCGAGAAGATACCCAACGAGCCGGTCATCTTCGCGATGAACCACACGGACCGCTTCAACTACTGGCCCTTCATGTACAAGATGTGGAGGCTGAAGCAGCGCCACATGACGGTTTGGGTGAAGGGGAAGTATTACGAAGCCCCGATCACCGGCGCCCTCATGGAGCTCACGAGCAACCTGCCGACCGCGTCGCGCGGATACATCATCAGCAAAGATTTCACGCTGACCGTGGGGAGGCGACCCACTGGAGCCGAGTACGCCATCCTGCGGGACCTCGTGAACGAGGAGGCCATCCCGGGCGGGGAGCCGACCTCGATCGACGTGTCCTCGGTTCCAGCGGAGGTCTTGCGGACCAAGCGCAGTATTCTCGGTGTGGACTTCGACCCGGCCGAGTGCTCGTACGCCGCAGGCATCAATCGCGTATTCTCCGCGATGATGGCCGAGTTCGTCCGGCTCAACGAACGCTCTTTTGAGCTGGGGCTCGACCTGCTCGTCTTCCCCCAGGGAACGCGTTCGATCCGGCTCCCGCGTGGCCACATCGGCATGATGGAAATCGCGCTCCGCTACAAAAAGACGATTGTCCCCATCGGCTGCAACGGGTGCGACCTCGTGTACACGGGCTCGGTGCCGATCGGAAAATCGGGCACGATCGTGTATCGCATCGGCGATCCGATTCGCTACGACGACCTCTCTGATTTCCATATCGGCGAAGCCTACGTGCCCTTCTCCGCGGAAGCAGAGCACAAGCACCACGACGAGTTTCAAGGGGCGATCGATCTCGTCATGGACCGTATCAACGATTTGCTCGATCCCGAGTACCAGTTCAGTGATGACGGGCAGAGCACCGGCGTGCGCGGAACATCTCGCTTCATTTAGCTCCCGGTCGAGCGCGGTTGTTCGACCCACCGAATCGGGCTAGATCAGCGCCCGTGAACGCGCTCCAAGCTTTGAGGGACGCGACGGAGCCGAAGCCGGTCGTGGCTATCATCGGGGGAGCCGTCGCAGGGTCAGAAGCCGCAGCCGCATGCGCCGCACGCGGGGCGGTCCCCGTGGTGTTCGAGCAGGGTGCGCGGCCTTACGGAAAGATCGAAGACGGCTTGCCGCGCTGGCACGAGAAGTTGCGCGCCAAGGAGTACAAGAAGATCAACGAGAACCTCGGCAGCGGCGAGGTGATCTTCGTGCCGAAGACGCAGATCGGAACCGATCTTTCGTGGGCTGAGCTGTACGGCGCGGCCGGC
>JAUXFZ010000509.1 GCA_030622585.1 Myxococcales bacterium | reverse complement strand
GAGCTCAAGCTCGTCGATGACCAACGCCAAGAGATCGACGCCCACGACGATCGGACGATCGGGGAGGTCGTCGTGCGTAGTGCCGCGGTGTTTGCCCAATACCTCAACCGTGAGGACGCCACCGCGGCGGTCCTGGACGAAGAGGGGTGGTTTCACACCGGCGACCTCGCGACGCGAACCGAGCAGGGCGCGATTCGAATCTTGGGGCGCAGGAGCACCGACTTGGTCACAACTGGCGGCTACCGGGTGGGCGCAGGAGAGATCGAGGCATGTCTACTCGAGCACCCATCGGTCCGCGAAGCGGCGGTGGTCGGAATCCCAGACGAGGACCTCGGCCAACGGATCGCCGCTTTCGTCGTGCTGCGCCCTGGTGAGGACGAGGATGCCGCCGCGCTGACGGGGTTCGTCGCAGAGCGCCTCAGCCCTCACAAACGACCGCGCGAGGTTCACTTCACGACGGAGCTCCCGCGGAACGCAATGGGGAAGGTCCAGAAAAACCGACTGGCCTGACGCCCAGCACGCGGCCCCCCACCTCTCAAGACACCCGTGGGAGCTAAGCCGACAACGGCAGTTGAGCCCGCGTAATGCCGCAGGCCTCGGCCACGTCGTCGCGATAGGCGCTCCACGCGTCGATGGCCTGACTCATCGAGCGAACGACGTCGACGCGGTCGCTCTTCGGGAGGTGGTTGAGCATTACGTTCCACGCGGCTGTGCGATGCTCCCCCTCGACGGAACGGTGCGCTTTGGTCAAGGCCAGGCACTCCAGTGGAAGCCCGTAGTGTCTCGCAAGCGGGTGTTCTTCGAGCGGAGGCGCAGGGCGGGGAGGCGCTGACGCGTCCAGCTCATGTCGCTCGTGCGCGGTCCCCTCGATGAAGATGGTCGAGATGGCCGCGGCGATCGCCCAGCCTCGATTCGAGGTCGCGTCGTCCAGGAACTCGCGATACGCGCGCGCCGCCGGTAGCAGTTGAACGTTCGCGAACCGATCGAGGTCCATTCCAAGCCCCTGCGGATACATCATGAAAAGCTCCGGGTGCGGTTTGCCGGCCGCGAGACCACCGGTTTCTTCTTCGTAGAGGTTCTCCGCCAGCTCGCGCCGCACTTCGGCGATGGGGCACTGCACGTACGCGCGGCCCACCATGATCGGAAAGTCCCGTACGTACACGGCCCACTCGTGTTCGAGGTGGATGTGCAGTTTGTCTTTCGGGACCAGGCCACCGGTGAACGCGGGCCAAGCCCAGTGGGTCTTTCGCTCCATCTGCTGAAGCAGCGCCTCTTGAAACTCGGCTACATCCACTCTTTCAAGGTAGAGGTTCGCCGGCCCCGTGTCGAAGTGTGCCAATAGCACCCGGCCCACCCCCAACCCTTCAAGACATCCGCGGCAGCGCGAGCCGAAGGCGAAGCCCGGCGCGAAGCGCCGCCAAGCCCAAGCAAAGCGCAGGGCGCGGAGGCACGCTGCTCACTCGCGTGAGAGTGATACTGCGACTACGGGTGGCGGTGGGCGGGTTGGATGTAACTAAGCGTCACCCTTGAGATACGTGTAGCCGCGCAGGCTTTCTTCATAGTGACGCATGAAGGTGCGTAGCTGTGGCAGCGTCATGCGCCCCTGGTTGAGAGCGCGCTCGGCTTGCTTGCGAACGCGTTCGACCATGTCTTCGGGATCGTACTGCAAGTAGCGCAAGACTTCGTCGATGGAGTCGCCCTTGATGACATTCGCGACGCTGTATCCGTAGTCTTCGAGCCGGACGTGAACCGCATTTGTATCCCCAAAGAGATTGTGCAGGTCACCCAGGATCTCTTGGTACGCACCGCCCAAGAACATGCCGAGTAGGTAGGGCGTCCCCGGTTCCACCGGGTGGAGGTCGAGGGAGTGCTGCACCTCTTCGACATCGATGAAGTGGTCGACGATGCCGTCGGAGTCGCAGGTGACGTCCGCGAGCCTCGCGCGCACCGTTGGCTCTTCGTCGAGGCGATGAATCGGCATGAACGGGAACAAGTGGTCCATGGCCCAAATGTCGGGAGCCGACTGGAACAAGGAGAAGTTGCAGTAATAGATTGCACCCATGAGCTCTTCGATGGCGTTGAGCTCTTCGGGCACGTACTTCAGGCGGCGCATCGACTTGCGAATCTTCTCGCAGCAGCTCCAAAACAGATGCTCGGCGCGCGCCAGATCGCGAATCCCGAGGTAGCCAAACTTGAAAAGGCTCCGGGCTTCCTCGAGTGCCTGCTGCGCGTCGTGCCACGACTCCTGGACGTTCTTCGGCTGGATTCCCTTCCAGGTTTCGTAGAATTCGTCGAGGATGCGATGGTCATCCGACGAGGGCTCGGGCGGGTCCTCGAAGTCGACGTGGTCCACGCCCAGCGCGTCGAAGACCAGCACGGACTGATACGCCGCGATCGACCGGCCGCTTTCACTGACGATGGTGGGCGGTTGGACGCTAGCCTTTTCGCACGCCTCCTGAATGCCCGCGACGACGTCGTAAGCGTACTCTTTGAGATCGTAGTTCATGGAGCCGCGGAAATCGGTTTTCGATCCGTCGTAGTCGACGGCCAGGCCGCCACCGACGTCGAGGAAGCCCATCTCACAGCCCATCTTCACCAGCTCGACGTAGATCTGTCCCGCTTCGCGCATGGCGTTCTTCACGGGGATGATGCTCGAGACTTGGCTTCCGATATGGAAGTGCAGAAGTTTCAGGCAGTCGAGCATGTCGCGCTTCTCGAGCTCTTCGACGACGTGCACGATCTCGGACATCGTGAGGCCAAACTTCGCGCGGTCACCGGCGG
>JAUXFZ010000325.1 GCA_030622585.1 Myxococcales bacterium | reverse complement strand
TCGACGCGAGCGAACGCTCCCTTCGACGACGTCTGCAGCAAGGCAACCGCTTCGTCCACGATGGCGATCACCGGCGCTTGCTCGCCCGGCCATTCGCGAATTTTCGTGCCGGCGCCAAGGTTCACGGCGCGCTTCGACGACAGATTCGTGACCCGGCCCGATTCACCGAGAATCGGGACCTTGAGCTTGTGACCCGCCCGGGCGCCGAGCTCGGTGTCGCGCACCTCCAACAAGAGCGTGGCCTCTTTGTCGTTGAACCCGGGAAGCACCTCGAATGAAAAGGGCACGACCCACTCCTCGCCGGCACGCAGCTTGTCCCTTCGGAAGCGTCCGTCGTGGAGCAGCACCCCTTCGCCGCTCTTGTTCTGAAGATTCGCCTGCACGCTGAAGCTGTCGACGTCGCTGACGTTCTTGACGGTGAAGTAGAGCGTCACTTCTTCGCCAGGTTGCACCCGCCCATCGCCGTTGCCGCGGATGTTGTCGGCCACCTGAAGGCCGTACGCGAAGCGCGGCTCGGGGAGGGCCTCAATCGTCGCGCGCACCTCGACGGGCTCCGGGGCATGCCCGTGCGCCTCTTCGAGCTCGATACGAATTGCATCGGCGCGGTCCATCATGTTGCGCGGTACACGACAGACGCGCTTGTCGTCTTCCGTGACGCAGTGGCCGAGCGTCGTCGTCCAGGAACGCGTTTGCCCCGGATCGAGCCTGCCGAACATCAGCTCACGCCCCTCGAACCAGGGGTTGTCGCTTCGGGTGGTTGCGCGCAGCTGATACAGGGGCTTGTCGCCTTGATTGGTCACCTCGACACGAAGCGACAGCGGATCGCCCGCTCGCGTCGGCTTGTCTCCCGAGCTGGTAGTGGCGACGACGCGAACTTTGCTGGGACCTTCGTCGGTGCCCACTGTCCAGTCGATGCCGAGCTTCGCGAGGTCGCGGACGACCTTCTCGGTTTCCTGTTTCTGCACACGTTCGATGAGCGCCTCGGACGCGCGCAACATCTGAAGCCGCTCAGGCGACTTGGCATTGAGCACGAGGCTCCGCGAGAATCGAATCAGGAAGTTCTCCTGGTCTTCGTTTTTCTCCTCGCCCGGCTCCGCCTCGGCCAAGCGTTGGCGCAACTGAGGGTTGAGATAGTAGCCCATGACAACGGCCGGACGCTGCGAATCGGTGGCGCTCGCGTGCGTGAGGTGGGCTTCCAAATCGCCTTCACGAAGAAAAAACTCGTCGACCTTCAGGTCCATGTTCTCTTTGTCGACCGTCATCGGGCTCACTGCGATGTCCGGAACAATACCCACGCCCTGAATCGAAACGTCGCCTGGCGTGAGGTACTGCGCCACGGTGAGCTTCAACGCCGATTTGTCTTTGAGCTCGTAGAGGACCTGAACGGAGCCTTTTCCGAAACTCTGCTCACCGATGATCAGCGCGCGATCGTGGTTCTTGAGGGCGCCAGCCACGATCTCGCTCGCCGACGCGCTCATCCCATTGATCAACAACACCATCGGGTAGCGCGGCTCGGTGCCGCCTCGCTCGGCATATTCTTCGGTACGCTCCCGCGGGTCCTGCGAAGAGGTCGTGACGATGGGACCGTCGTCGAGAAATGCATCAGCGACGTGAACGGCCTGGTCGAGAAGTCCTCCCGGGTTGCCACGAAGATCGAGGACGAGCCCGACCATGCGCTTCTTGTGAAGCGCGGCCAATGCGGCGTGAAGGTCACGATCGGTGTTGCCTTGGAAGTTCTTGATCTTGATGTAACCGACGCCATCGCGAAGCATCCGGTGTTCGACCGATTCGATGTCGATCACGGCCCTGGTGAGCTCGACCGGCCGCGGTCGGCCCCACTTACCAGCCTTGTCCTCACGTCGAATGAAGATCTTGATCTTCGAGCCTGGCTTGCCACGCAAGCGATTGACGGCCTCCTGAAGGGGCATGTTCAGGGTCGACTCGTCCTTGATTTTCACGATCCAGTCGCCGCGTTCCAAACCCGCCTTGAACGCCGGGGTGTCGGGGATCGGTCGGATCACAGTCAGATTCCCGTCCCGGATGGAGATGACGATGCCAAGCCCGCCGAACTGGCCGCGGGTGCTGGTTCGCATCTCCTCGAACTGCTCCGGCAGAAGCAGGATCGTGTGTGGGTCGAGCGTCTGGAGCATCCCGTTGACGGCGCTGTACTCGACCTGGCTGAGCTCGATGTCCTCTTCGTCCTTCAGCTCTTCCTGCAAGAACGCGAACACCTCACGGAACCGGCCGGCGAGCTCCCAGGGGCTCGACACGTCGGACACTTTGAACTCACTTTGGGCGCTGTTGACCTGGACGGTGAGCGTGTCCGCGCCGTCGCGATAGTGGACCAGGACCGGCGGCACATCCTTCTGGATGGCATCGAGGCCCGCCAGCATCATGCGGTGATGGTCAATTCGCCTGGGATCGACGTAGTCGTCGTTCACCTGGTGAATCACCCGATTCATCACCTGAAGCTTCGTCAGGTCCCAGGGCGTCTTCTGGCGAGCCGCCATGGCCCTCGGCGAGGTGTCGAGGTCGATTTGTAGGCCGTTTTCGATCGGCCAGCCAAAGGAAATGGTGAACGCCGCAAGGACGACGACCAAACCAAGCAAGGGCTTCCAAAGTCTTGTCATTCGATGTTGGGGGGGCAAAGGGGAGGGGGCAGACTCCTGGGTGTAACCTCGTTGGCCTCTCAGGCCAATTGCGCTCGATCCTAGCTAAGGTTATCGAAGCGAGGTGCCACATCGCATTCTTCAGGAGCAGATCGCGGCGCCGGTGCTCGATATTTGTAAGGAGCTACGCAATTCCGGGGAGCGCGCCTGGGTGGTCGGAGGCTGCGTTCGGGACACATTGAGGGGAGAGCGGGTCAATGACTGGGACGTGGCCACCACGGCATTGCCCGAGAAAGTGAAGCAAACCTTTCGCAAAGTCATCCCGACCGGCATCGATCATGGGACGGTCACGGTGTTGTGGAAGGGGGAGGCCTACGAGGTCACTACGCTTCGCGGGGAGGGCGCGTACACCGACGGCCGACGACCCGACAGCGTGGTGTTCGTCGAAGACATCGACCGCGATCTCGCGCGCCGTGACTTCACCGTCAACGCCATCGCATACGACCCTGTCGACGGGCAACTCGCCGATCCGTTCGATGGTCTGGTCGACATGCGCAGCAAGGTGCTGCGTGCAGTGGGCGACCCGAACGAGCGTTTCCAAGAGGATGGGCTTCGAATCCTCCGCGGCGCGCGGTTCGTGGCGACGCTCGGTTTCGAGCTCGAAGACGCCACCGAAGCGGCCTTTCGCGGAGCGCTCGATACGCTCCGGAAGGTGAGCCCCGAACGGGTGCGCGACGAGTGGATGAAGGCGATGAAGGCCGACACGCCGTCACGTGCGTTCGAAGTCATGCGGCGGACGGGCATCCTCGAGGTGACCTACCCGGAACTCCTCGAACAAGTGGGTTGCGAGCAGAACCAATGGCACGCGTACGACGTGTGGGGCCACACGATGCGTGTGCTCGACGAATCCGTAGGCGGTCCGATCGAGCGAATCGCCGCCCTTCTTCACGACGTCGCCAAGCCGCGAACGCGCGCGAAATCGGACAAAACCAACGACTGGACCTTTTACCACCACGAAAAGGTCGGCGCCGACATGGCGGAGCGATGGCTCCGCGAATATCGTTTTTCGAACCAGGAACGGGACCTCGTCGTCGGCCTCATTCGCCATCACCTGATCTGCTACACGAGCGAGTGGACCGACGCGGCGGTGCGCCGCTTCATCAAACGGGTAGGGACGGGGAGCGTCGATCCGCTGTTGCGTCTTGGCGAAGCAGACGCACTCGGCAAAGGGCGCCATGTCGAAAAAGAGCTCGACGCCTTGAAAGAGCTTCGCACCCGAATCGACAGGACGATCGAAGAAGACAACGCGCTGACGACCCAGGACCTCGCCGTCGGCGGCAACGAGGTGATCCAGCAGCTGGAGGGCGGCGCTGGGCCGGCGGTGGGAGAAATCCTGCGAGAGCTACTGGACCGCGTCATCGAGGATCCGTCGCTCAACACGCGCGACAAACTGATGCCGATCGTGGAGGAACTCGCGGCGAAGCAGAGTCAGTGACGGTGGCAGGGTCAGCGTCAGTGCCAGCGTCAGTGCCAGCGTCAGTGGCAGCGTCAGTGGCAGCGTCAGTGCCAGCGTCGGTGTAAGCGTCAGTACCGGTGAGTTGACGTGTGGAGGGGCGCGGAGGAGCGCGATGTGGGGTTCCGGCGGCGTATGAGTGACAAGCGGCCATGCGTGCACCCACCGCCGATTGGCGCGAGTATC
>JAUXFZ010000445.1 GCA_030622585.1 Myxococcales bacterium | reverse complement strand
TGATCTTCGGCGTTTCAGCCGGAGCCACCCTCACAGCAGGCGCCGACAGCCCCAAAGAAGTGAACGGTGCAGCTAAGGAGAAGGGGGAGGAATCCAAACAAAAGGCCAAAGAGAAGGCCGAGAAGAAGGCGAAGCCCGCGGCCGAGGCTCAGAAAGCCAAAGCCGAAGCTGCAAAGGCAGCTCGCAAGGAGCGCTTGCTCAAGCAAGAGGAGAAACGCCACGCCGGTCGCGTGAAAGAGATCGAAGCGAGGCGCGCCCGGGTGACCGCTCTGTACGAAAAGCAGATCAGGAATATTGATGGGGCCGCCGCGAGGGAGCAGGCAAGGTACGACAAGCGCGTCGAACAGATCGACGCGAAGTAGGGCGTCAGGCCAGCGATGGCGGAGGGCCCGTCTCGTCTGGCGAGGCGCGGCGGGGCTCTCTAGGTTTGACCGGGAAGCGGCGCGTTCGGGTCGTACGGCATTTCCTCGCCGGCCTCCATACGCTCCTGCATCTCGTACTTCGAGGGGCAGCGTGGAATCACCTGGTTGGCGAGGAACACGCCGTCGTTGCCAAGCTCGCCCTGAACGGTCACCTGAATGCCCTGGCCATCGCGAAACGTGTCTGGCACGACACACTGCGGGAAGCGCACGGGCATCTCTTCGCCCTCCTTTTGGAGGACAAAGCGCCATTCGCAAGGCTCCTCACGGAACTGAATCGAACCCTCCCGGAGCTCACCTTCGACCCGCAGGTGGCGGCCTTCAAACGAGCCGGGATCGCTCATCACCTCGTGCACCAGCTTCGAGTACACGAACGGGTTATCGGTGCCCGAAAGCAGCCAAGCGGCCGCCCCCACGAGCACGATAAACACGAAGCCGACTTTGACAGGACCCGGAATCCCCCTCTTGCGAGAGGGTTCTGCGGATGGAGTCTCGTCCTGCACGTCCGTCATGATCGCAAGTATGGTGCTCGAAGTCGCAACCCGCCAGGGCGCACCCAAACCGGCACGCCCCGACGCGAGCTACAGCTTACGGCTGCACCTGGAATGCGATGACGAGCGCGTAAATCGCGAGTGACTCGATGAGAGCCAGGCCGAGAATCAGCGGGACGAGGATCTTGCCCGAAGCGTTCGGGTTACGAGCAATGCCCTCGAGGGCTGCGGCCGCGGCGCGACCCTGACCCATGCCGCAGCCGAATGCCGCGATGCCGATGGCCAGACCTGCGGCAAGCGCACGGCCTGCAATCGCGGTGGCCTCAGCGTCTGTCATCGGTGCGTCCTGCGCGAAAGCGGTCGCGGTGAGAGCGAGTGGTGCAGCAAAGCTGACAAGTCGCAGAGCCATTTTCTTCATTTTCCGGAGCCTCCTCAAGCCTCTCTTCCGAGAGGGAAACTTAGTGTTCTTCTTCGTGTTGAGTCGCAAGGGTGATGTAAATCACCGACAGCAAACAAAAGACCAAAGTCTGGACGGTAATGACCAGACAGCCCATCAGGTAAAAGACGACGGGCACCGGCAGTAGCACCAGTCCCATCCCCGCAAAGAGGCTGACGAAGATGCCGAGCACGAGGTGGTCGGCCGTCATGTTCGCCATGAGACGAATCGCCAGGGTGACCGGGCGAACGGCGTGGCTGATGAGCTCGATGAAGAACATCAGCGGATTGATGAACCAAGCGATCCACCAAGGCACCTTCGGCCCGAAGAAGTGCGAGAAGTACTTCATGAAGCCGTGCTCTTTTACGCCGTACACGTGAGTCACCACGAAGATGATCATCGCCATGGCAAAGGTCGTGTTGAGATTGTTGGTCGGCGGCAAGAACCCTGGAATCAGGCCGAGCGCGTTCGAAAAGAAGATCACCAGAGCACACGCGCCGATGAGCGGCAGGAAGTACTTGGCCGCCTTCGGGCCCATGAGGTCGGCCGACATGCTGTAGGTCGTACCGACGATCGTCTCGACAAAGCCGTAAAACGTGACCTTGCCCTCCGGGAGGATGTTGTCCTCGGGGTTCTTGAGGCGGCGACTCACGTAGAAGCCCGCGCCAATCAGGAACAGCACGACGACCGTGTAAGCGATGACGTGCTGCGCCCCGAGGTGCGGATTGTGCTCCATGTAGCTCGGGCCGAACGCCTCCGACATCGCGTGCTGGAGAGATCCGTAGAAGGGCAGGAAGCTAAACCATGATTCGCCGTGCGGCATGCCTTACGCCTCCCCTACCGTAGCGGCTTCCCGCGCGGCCTGAGCCTCTCGAACAGAAAGCTCGGCACCGCTGTAGAGCATGCCGAGCACCAACGCGCCGAGACCCACGGAAAAACCGATCGCGTCAACGCCCCAACGGGCGAGCAACGCCCAACAAACCGCCAGAAGGACGACGAGCTTGGCGCCCAAAAGCCCCGCGGCCAACCCACGATCGATGAAGCCAGCGCCGCTGATGATGCGGCTTGCCAACCAGGTGATCGCCCAAGCATCCAAAGCAGCCACGGTGCCACCGACGGCGGCGCCGATCCCGATGCTCACGCCGCCAAGCACCAGGGCCAGGCCAGTGAGCACGAGCGCCGCAACTGCGACGTAGCGTGGGGTTTGGGTTTTGAGTTGATCGATCACGGGGTTTCGTCTTCGTCTTCCATCATCCGCTGTGCGCGGCGGACGACCCTGTAGAGGCTTCGTGCGCCCGCGGCAAGCCCAAGGCCGAGGCCTATCCATTTGAGCCAAGGTTCAGTGCCAAGCTTGCCGTCTAACCATTCGCCTCCGAGGTAGCCGAGCGCGACAGAAAGGCCGAGCTCGAGGCCAATCGTCGAGAAGCTGCCCATCTGTCTGAGCTGCTCCCGCTGTTCCCGGTTGAGGAGCATCGCCAGCACATCGTTTCCCTACAGTTCCAAGGATCCGCGCCCAAAGAGCGCGCGGCGTATAGCACGGAGGTATGTAGGGTCAAGGTTGGTGGAAGACCATTTCCGCCTGGGAAAACCACCGGTTTTGGTGCCTCAGAGGGCGGCGAAGGCAGCCTTGAATGCCCGGCCCGTCTTCTGCAGGGAATCTGCGTCGTGCGCGAGCGAGATGAACGCGGCCTCGAACTGGCTGCAAGGCCAATAGACGCCGTTTTCGAGGAGGGCGCCGTGCCACTTGGCGAAGGCATCGCGATCGGTGTCGGAAGCTTCGTCCCAGTTGCGAACTGGCTTGTCGCGGAAGAATGCCGTGAGCATCGACCCGACCCGCTGGACGGTGATCGGGACCCCCGCCGCGCCGGCGTGCTGCTCGAGGAGCGCCTGGACCTGATCGCCCTTGTTTTCGAGGTCTTCGTAGACGCCAGGCCGAAGCAGATGCTCGATCGTCTCGAGGCCCGCAGCGACCGCCAGCGGGTTTCCGCTCAGCGTGCCCGCTTGATACACCGGCCCAAGAGGCGCGATTTTCTCCATGATTTC
>JAUXFZ010000118.1 GCA_030622585.1 Myxococcales bacterium | reverse complement strand
GTCAGCGTCAGTGTCAGTGCCAGTGTCAGTGCCAGTGTCAGTGCCAGTGCCAGTGCCAGTGCCAGTGCCAGTGTCAGTGCCAGTGCCAGTGTTGGGGCGCAGGGAGGATAGGGCTTGGCGGAGGCGGGTGGCTAGTGGCCTTTCTTTGCCTTCGCCGTCGTGGAGGGAGCGCACGCTGGCGCCGTCGATCTCGAGCTCTCGCACCTTCCATTCACCGTCCTGTCGCGACAGGACGAGCTTGGAGGGTCCGACGGCGGCGTGATCCGCGTTCTTCTCGCCAAGCAGGGTGTCGACGAAGCTCGCAAGCAGGTCGTCGCCCTCTTTGTGCAAGCTCACGTTGGTCATGGAGAGGAGCGACCCATCGGAATCCGCTACATGAACCGTGAGATCATCGATGGCATAGGCCCTACCCCTGCCCCGACTGCTAGCTGAACCGACGACGGGCGTGGGCTTGCTGCCAAACGTGTGACTCCGCAGCTCCGAGATCGAATTATCGAGCCCCTCGTGCGTTAGGTCTACCGTCACGGCGACACCCCGGGCGGACACCTCACGCACCGATTGTGCCCCGCTGAACACGGCGCCGAGCAGGCTCATTCGTGCGTCTACCTGATCGATGCGCACGACGAACCCTCCATGACGGCCGCGCACCTCGACGCCGCCGAGCTCGACCCCGCCGAACGAAAGACGCGCCTGGTCGATGTGCGCATCGACCCCGAGCCGGTCGCTAATCAGAATGGACGCGCGCGCTGCTGCGCGGGGCGCACCCCACCTCCAAAGGCCCACCACGAGCATGAGCGCGACGAAGACCGCGAACACCCATCCGCGCCGCTCGCTGAGGAACCGCAGCATCGAGGCGGGAGTATGCCGCGTCTAAAACGTGAAGCCTAGTAAAGCTTCCGACTATCGATTTGGATTGTAACCGGCCCGTCCACTGCGCATTGGACCAGCATCGTGGCGCGAAAGGTGCCGGTCTCAACGGGCAAGCCTTTGCCCCGCAGGCCACCAACCACCTCCAAGTAGAGACGCTCGGCATCCTCGGGACCCGCGGCACCGTCGAACGACGGTCGTCTGCCCCGGCGCAGGTCTCCGAATAGCGTGAACTGCGAGACGACCAGGATTGCGCCGCCAATGTCGGAGACCGACAACGACATGCGCCCATCATCAGTTGGAAACACGCGGAGCCCGGCGATCTTGTCGACGGCGTACTGTGCATCTTTGGTGTCGTCGTCTCGTGCTGCACCCAAGTATACCAAGAGGCCACGTTCGATCGCCCCGACCACTTCGCCGTCGACGGTAACACTCGCTTCGTTAACCCGTTGAACGACGGCGCGCATGCGGGGTTGCGTAGCACAGCCCCATTCGTCTTGCCCGAGCGAAACGATGTCCAATACTCTGCGACGATGAAACCAGTAGTGGGTCTGACGGGTGGGATCGCGTGCGGAAAGACCACCGTAGCAGGGATGTTCGGCGACCTCGGCATCCCCGTGGTCGATGCAGACCGGTTGGCGCGCGATGTCGTCGAGCCAGGCACCCCCGGCTTGGAACAGATCGTGCGCGCATTCGGCGACGGCGTGCTCGACGGAAGCGGCCGCCTCGATCGCAAGAAGGTGGGCGACCTGGTGTTTGGTGACGACGGGGCGCGCAAGACGCTCAACGCGATCATGCATCCTCTGATCGGAGCCGCCGGCGCAGAGCGCATGACGGCCCACCAAGACGATCCGGCACCGTATCTCCTGTACGAGGCCGCACTGCTCGTGGAAACGAGCTCATACAAGGCGTTTTCCGCTCTGGTTGTGGTAGGCGCGGACGAATCACTCCAACGGCTCCGACTGATTGCGCGCGACGGCTTCACCGCAAGCGAGGCCGATGCCCGGATCACATCTCAGCTGCCTCTGGCGCAAAAGGTCGCCGTTGCCGACCACGTCGTGACGAACAATGGCGACCTCGAAGCGACGCGGCGGCAAGTCGCCGAGGTTCACGAGCTGCTGGTGACGCGGTTCGCCTCAGAGGAGTCGCAGTAGTGGGCACGTTGGTACGGTCGGTCTTGGTCACGGGTTTTCCCGAGCGGCAAGCTGCGACGCACTTAGTGCGCGAGCTCGCGACCCATGACGAACGCACGGTGTGTTGCTTGGTCAACGAACGCCACCAGGAGCGTGCGCTGGAATTACTAGGCGCCCTTCCAGATGCGGTGCGCGACCGCGTGTCGCTTTGGGTGGGTGACCCGCGGTCGATGGATCTGGGGTTGAGCGGCGAAGAGTTTGCGATCCTCGCCGCACGCGTGGAGGTCATCCACCACTGCGCGTCGATCACCGATCCGGCGGGCACCCGAGAAGAAGCCGCTGGCAACGTTCGCGCCATAGCCGAGGTCTTGGAGTTCGCAGAGGCGGCGCCGCGGTTGCAGCGCCTCGTGTGCTGGTCAGGGGCGATGGTCTCAGGCAACCGTGAAGGCTTCGTCAAAGAGACCGACCTGGGTAATGAAGCGGGGTTTCGAAATCCGATTGAAGAGTCTCTTTACCGGATGGAGCGAATACTCGGCGAGTCAGCCGACGAGCTGCCGATTGTGGTGCTTCGACCTGCGCTCATGCTGGGGGACTCGACCACCGGCGAGGCGGAGGACCTGAACGGCCTCTACCTTCTGATCCGCTTCCTGCTGAGCGCGCCCGAAGACTATCGAATGCCAACGCCAAGCCGCACCGGCGTCCGAATCAGCGCGGTCCCTGTCGACTACGCGGTCAGGGCAGCGCTCCACATCGCAGCAGATGAGAGATCCACCGGGCGGACCTTCCACATCGTCGACCCGAAACCAGTCACTGTCCAGCACGCGCTCCAGCTCTTCGCTGAGGCGACCGGTCGTCCGGCCCCCCGAGAGCACGACCCTCTCAACCTCGCGACGGCACTCATGAGGGCGCCGGGGCTACAGCGCTTCCGAAACACCACCCGGGCCTTCCTCGACCATTTGAAGACCGACGTCATCTACGACGACCGCAACACGCGCGAGTTGCTGGCCGGCAGCCACATCCAGTGCCCAGCACTGGAGAGCTATGTGGATGCGATGGTGGCGAGAGCACGGCAGGCCTAGCTGCCCGCCAGCGTCATCGACGAAACCCTAAACGTCGGGGATGCAATCGCTGTTCGCTGGTCGAGATCGTCCGCGACCGCGTCGATACGCTGGAGCAACTGATCGAGGTTCAACGAAATGGTCACCTCGGAAACGGGATGGGATAGCTCGCCATCTTGGATTAAAAAGCCCGACGCGCCTCGGCTGAAGTCACCGGTGACGGCGTTGAAGCCGAAACCCATCATGCCCGTGACATAGAGGCCGTGTTTGGTTTCGGCGATCAGTTGATCCCGGGACTGGGTGTTGGCTTTCAAGATCAGGTTGCTGGTGGAGGAAGAAACTCCGCCAGCAGGTGACCGGGCAGCGCTGCCGGTACTGCTCAGGCCGAGCTTTCGGGCACTGTACGTGTCCATTAGGTACGTCTGGAGCACCCCTGCCTCGACGACGACGTTGTGGCGCGAAATTAGGCCCTCGCCATCGAAGGCGCGGGAGCCCGGCGCTCTCGGTAGCAGCGGGTCGTCGACGATGTCCACGAGATCGCTTGCGACTCGGGTGCCCACTCGGTCGACCAAATACGAGCTCTTCCTCCAAATCCCCCCACCGAGAATGCATCCCGCAAAGAGCCCCAGGATGGAACGAGCGGCGTCCTTGTCGAAGACGACAGGCAGCTCTTGGGTGGGAAGCTTTGTCGCACCCAGTTGGGCGATCGTGCGGCGTGCAGCTTCTGCGCCGACGGCCTGGCTGTCCTCGAGGTCTGCGTAGTGCCGAGACGACGACCAGTGGTACCCGCTTCGTTTCTTGCCGCCCTCGTCGTCGGCGATCGGGTTGATGACGACCGAGGCGTAGGTGCCATGGTCGCTACCGGCGAACCCGCCGCTGGTGACCAGCACACTCACACCTCGAGCACGGGTGAACGAAGCGCCTTCGCTGTTTGTGATGCGCGGATCGAAATCGAACGCCGCTCGTTCGCCGCGGAGCGCCGTGGCGAGCGCTTCTTCGGCCGAAATTCGGCTAACGCCCTCGTCGAACGTATCCAGGTCTGCCCACTCCGACTGCGAGGACAACACGGAGGGATCGGGCGGGCCCGCGAACTCGTCGGGTTCGCTGAGCCGTGCCAGCTCGAGCGCGTCCTCGATCAGCGTCTGCCGACCCGCATCGCTCAGGTCGCTCGTGTAGGTCGATGCCACGCGCTGACCGACCATCACCCGTAACCCAAGGGCTCGCGAACCGGCTTCCTCGACCAGTTCCGGCTCTCCCACGCGCGCCTTTACGGATAGATGGGACCCACTATGCACCCCCGCCTCCGCCACGTCGGCGCCGCCGGCGATGGCGCGCTCGACGACCGAGCGCCCGAGGTCGACCAATGCCTTGGCCTCGACCTCACTCATCCGCCGCCCACCTGCGTGCCGCCGACGGTCATCGACGCGATCTTGATCGTGGGACACCCGACGCCAACCGGAACCGATTGCCCCTCCTTGCCGCAGGTCCAAATCCCGTCGGACACTTTGAAGTCGTGGCCCAACATGACCACGTTGCGCATCGCGTCCGGCCCGTTGCCGATCAGATTCACGCCCTTGAGAGGCGTGGTGACCTTGCCATCTTCGATCAGATAGCCCTCGGTCAGGGAGAACACGAAATCGCCATTGGAGATGTCGACCTGACCGCCACCGAACTTCTTGGCGTAGACGCCGCGGCCCACGCTGCGAATGATGTCCTCGGGCGCGTCCTGCCCGCCGAGGAGCATCGTGTTGGTCATTCGGGGCATCGGATGCGATCGGAAGCTCTGCCTTCGGCCATGGCCGTCCGAAGTCGTCTCGAAGAAATCCGCAGTGTGTCGATCCTGCATGTAGCCCTTCAAGACCCCGCCCTCGATGAGAACGGAGCGAGCCGGAAGCTGCCCCTCGTCGTCGATGTTGATGGAGCCGCGCGACCCTTCCAGTGAGGCATCATCGACGACGGTGCACAGTGCGCTTGCGACCTCCTCCCCCACACGGCCGGAGTAGTTGCTGGTCTTCTTGCGATTGAAGTCCGCCTCGAGACCATGGCCCACCGCTTCGTGCAACAGGATGCCGCTGTCGCCGGGCGCCAAGACCACGTCCATCTCCCCGGCGGGGGCCTCGCGCGCGTCGAGCATCACCAACGCCTGCTGGACTGCCTGCTCGGCGTGCCATTCCGGCGTCTGACGCTCGAAATACTCGAGCCCCATGCGGCCGCCACCCCCTGAAGAACCCGACTGACGGTTCCCCGCGTCTTCGGCGATCACGTGGAGGCCAAAGCGGAGCAACGGCTGACGATCGCGCGCCATGTGCCCGAGGCTGTTCGCGATTAGGTTCTCGCGAATACTTTCGCCAAACGAGGCATCGACTCGGACGATTCGCGGATCGGATGCGCGCGCCGCACGATCGGCGCGCTCGAGGATCGCCTTCTTGACCTCGCCATCCACATCGAGCGACTCCACCGCAACCGGATAGCGGCTGGGCGCGTCGCGCATCGACACGCCGAGCGGCGCGACCGGTTGGCCCCCTGCTGCGATCTGCGCCGCTGTGTCGGCCGCCTGCTTCATGGCGTCGAATGAGAAATCTTCACAATAGGCGTACCCGGTCGCGTCCCCCTTCATGACCCGGACGCCCAGCCCCATGGACACGGCGCGCCTAGCAGATTTGAGAATCTGCTCGTCATAGACGTAGCTCCCGCTGACCGAGTACTCGAAAAACAGGTCGGCATAGTCGCCGCCTTTCTCGAGGGCGATCCTCAGAAGGCGGTTCGCGAGGTCCGCATCGACGGGATGGGACCCCTGCTCGGCAAACGGTGCATGGTAGCGGCCTGTCATGAGTTGGTGCGCACTCTAGGGCGCAGGTGCATCGATGGCCACTTCTATTGGCGCAAGAAGCCAATTACAGCGTCGATGACGCGCTTCTGCCGCGCCTCCCCGAGCCCCGCGAAGATCGGCAACGCCAGAACCTCACGACTCGCCTTCTCCGACGCGGGAAGCGACCCCTCGCCATATCCGAGATGCGCGAAACACTCCTGCCGATGTAGCGGCACCGGGTAGTAAATCGCCGTCGCGATCTTTGCAGCTTGCAGGTGCGACTGCAGCTCGTCTCGACGCGAGGTCCGCAGAACGTATTGATTATAGATGTGCCCATCGAAGCGACGCGCTGGTGGCCGCAACAGGCTGTCGTCCAGGCCAGAAGCACGGAACGCCGCGTCATAGCGCGACGCGTTCTCGCGACGGCGTGACGTCCAACCTTCGAGCTCGGGAAGCTTCACCCGCAAGAGCGCGGCTTGCAGAGCGTCGATGCGGAAGTTCCCGCCGACCACCGAGTGGTAGTACTTGGGGCTGCTTCCGTGCGCGCGCATGACACGGGCCTTGTCGGCCAGCGTAGCGTCTTGCGTGGTCACCAAGCCGCCATCTCCAAAGCCGCCGAGGTTCTTCGAAGGGAAAAAAGAGAAGCAACCGTAGGCGCCGAGACTACCCACGGGCCCCAATGGGCTCTTCGTGCCGATGGCCTGGGCCGCGTCCTCGATGATCGGCAAGCCGTGCTTGTTCGCGACGGCCGAAAGCGCTTCCATGTCACATGCCTGCCCAAACAGGTGAACTGGGAGAATCGCACGGGTGCGATTCGTCACGGCCGCCGCAACCTGTTCGACGTCGATGTTGAACGTGTCAGGCCGAATATCGACGAAGATCGGGGTGGCCCCCACTCGGGCGATGCATCCCGCGGTAGCGAAAAACGTAAACGGAGTCGTGATGACCTCGTGGCCCGGGCCAATGCCGAGGGCCATCAACGCAACCATCAGCGCATCTGTCCCGCTCGACACGCCCACGGCATGCTCTGCGCCAACGTAGTCGGCCACCTCGCGCTCGAATGCCGTGACCTCGGGACCGAGAATGTAACGGCCAGACCGAATCACCTCAGCGGCCTTGTCGGTCAGACGATCGATCAGCGGCCCGTTTTGGGCCGGGACATCCAGCATCGGAATCGCTTCTTCACTCACCGCTTTTCACCCATCGGCAGCCACGTGCCGTCAATTCGTATTCGTCGCCGCACCGGGCACAGACGCCATCCTCGGGAAGCACTTCTCCGCACCGGCACGCCCAAGCGATGCGGCGCGCGGGGTTGCCCACCATGACCGCATGCGCCGGAACGTCCTTGGTGACCACACTGCCGGCCCCGATCAACGCGTAGTCGCCGAGGGCATGTCCGCAGACGACGGTCGCGTTGGCGCCGACCGTGACACCACGACCTACCCGCGTAGGCGCGTATTGGTCCTTGCGCTCGACGTGTGCGCGTGGCGTCAGCACGTTGGTGAACACG
>JAUXFZ010000116.1 GCA_030622585.1 Myxococcales bacterium | reverse complement strand
GTTCCCGATACCCACTCCTCCCCAAACCTCGACTTTCGAGGCCGCGCATCCTTGTTTTCGGCGGCCCAGGAACGCGAGTTCGATGTCGTCGTAGTGGGCGGCGGTATCACGGGAGCCGGTGTCGCCCGCTCGGCAGCCGCCCGAGGCCTCTCGGTCGCACTGGTCGAAGCGCGCGATCTCGCGTCTGGTACCAGCAGCCGAAGCTCGAAGCTGATTCACGGAGGCATTCGCTATCTCGCACAGGGGGCCATCTCGCTGGTGCGCGAGACCGCGCGAGAGCGTCAGATTCTGCGTGCCGTCGCGCCGCACCTCGCGCGGGTTGCGCCGATACTGATCCCCACCCGCTCCGCGGCCGAGATGGCGAAGTACCGCGTGGGGGTCGCGCTGTTCGAGAGGCTCGGCAAGGTCCCGCGCGCAGAGCGGCACGAGGTTTGGGACGCTCGGCACCTCGCCGAGCAAGAACCCGTGGCTGCGGTCGACGGCGTGACCGGCGCGGTGCGGTACTACGAGTTTCTGACGGACGACGCGCGGCTGACTCTCGCGAATGCTCGAAGCGCAGCGGCCGACGGAGCGCTGGTCCTCACCTATGCGCCCGTCACGGAGATCCTCCAGGAAGACGGAAGGGCATTCGGCGTTCGATGCGAGTCGGCGCTGCCTGGGGAGGCTCTGCAAGCGATCGTTCGTGGCCGCGTGATCGTCAACGCAGCGGGCCCGTGGGTGGACGTCATGCGCTCGTTGGAGGCTTCAGACGCCGGACCTCGAGTCGCCCTCACCAAAGGCATTCACCTGGTCGTGCCTCGTTCTCGATTGCCGCTCACGCACACAGTCGTATTCGAGGCATCCGACCGACGCCCCATCGTTGCCGTGCCGCGCGGTGACGTCATCTACCTCGGCACGACCGACACCTTTCACGCCAATGCCGAGTACTGGCCCGCGATCGAGGAACAGGAAGTGGAATATCTCTTGGCCGCGACGGCCCGCACTTTCAATACCGCTCCACTCTCCTTCGATGACGTGATCTCCTCTTGGACGGGGATTCGCCCCTTGGTCGCGCAGCCCGGAAAAAAACCAGCGGAGATCTCGAGGCGGGATGAGGTGTGGACGGGTCCGGCTGGAGTCCTTTCGATCGCCGGGGGGAAGCTTACTGCGTACCGGCCCATGGCGGAGCGGGTTGTCGACATGGTGGGCAAGGCGCTCGGGCAGAGCACGCGCCCGGGTGACACGGATCGTCGCGCCTTAGTCGGCGGGGACTGCGATCCGGCCGCACTCGCTGTCGAGCGAAACGAAGGATCCGCAAGCTGGCGCCGACTCGTCGAGCTCTACGGCGCGGAGGCCCGAGACATCGACGATGACGGAGGAGACATAGCGGCCGAGGTGCGCCACGCCGTCCGAAACGAGGGGGCTCTTCGCCTCGAAGACTACTGGGTCCGTCGCAGTGTGCGCGCCCTCTACGATCGGGATGCGGGGCTATCGACCTTAGACCCTGCGTCCGGCGAAATGGCGAAGTTGCTCGGCTGGACGGAGCACCGACGCCTCGACGAGGTCTCCGAGTGCCGCGCGCGGCATGCCCGGGACAACGCTCTGTTCGACAAGGCCTAAGTAAGGAAGTCGCAATCATGGAAAAGAGCACGCGCAAGACGCCGAATTGGTACACGCCCCCCGCGCCAGAAGGTTCGTATCGCTCGATCCTGAAGCTCGGGAAACCGGACGACGTCAAGCACCCCGGTGACTCTTGGCGAACCATGATCGCCGATGTGCTCGGGCTCCCTCCAGATCATTTCGAGGGTCCACCCCGAAACACGGGTGACGAAAAGGTCGTCATCGACCAAGCGATCGCTCTCAGCGAGGACCGGATCCGGGCGATCGAGTCGATTGTCGGCGCGGAGAATGTCGATCGAGACGACTACCAGCGCGTGAAGTTCAGCTACGGCAAGTTCACGGACGAGGCGACCGATCTGCGCCGTGGAGACGTGGCTCCAGTCTGCGACCTGGTGGTTTATCCCCGCGACAAGAACGACGTCCGCGCGCTCGTTCAATACTGCAACGACGAGGGGGTTCCGGTGATTCCCTATGGCGGCGGCTCGTCGGCCAGCCTCGGCTTTAGTCCGGAGCAGGGCGGTATCGTCCTCGTGCTCACCACGCACATGAATCAGGTGGTCTCGCTGAACGAGCGCAACCAGACCGCCACCGTGCAGGCTGGATTGATGGCGCCAGCCTACGAAGAGGCGCTCAACGATGCCGTGAAGCGCTTCGGGACACAGCATGCGTACACGTGTGGCCACTTTCCGCAGTCCTTTCCCCTGACGTCTGTGGGAGGCTGGGTCCCCACCCTGGGGTCCGGACAGGCGTCGACCTACTACGGCGACGCCTACGACATCGTCTTCAGTCAGGAATACGTCACGCCGGTGGGCTCCTTCAAGACCCATGACTTCCCGGCCACGGCCACGGGTCCCAAGGTCAACGACATCATGAAGGGCAGTGAAGGCGCCTTCGGCATCCTGGTCGAGGTGACGTTCAAGATCTTTCGCTACATGCCGGAGAACCGGCAGTACTTCACGTTCATGTTTCCCAACTGGGAAGACGCGGTGCGTGCCACCCAGGAAGTGATGCAGGGTGAGTTCGGCCACCCGGCCGTCTTCCGCCTCTCGGACGGAGAAGAGACTGAAACCAGCTTGAGGATGTACGGCGGCAGCTACGGTGTCGTGGATGGAATCTTGCGATCACGTGGTCTGAAAAAGGACCAGCGCTGCCTGCTGATGGGAACCGCCGAAGGCGAGAAGGGCTACGCCAAACACGTGAAGAGGATGGTTCGCAAGATCGCTCGCCAACATGGGGCCCTCTACCTTTCAGGTTGGCCCACGCGAATGTGGGAAAAAGACCGTTACAGTCATCCCTTCCTACGCGAAGACATGATGGATTTCGATGTCATGATCGACACCGTGGAGACGCCGGTGACCTGGGACAACATCCACACGGTGTACGCGGCCATCCGCGAGTTCGTGAAGAGCCATCCCGATACGATGTGCTTGACGCACGCGTCCCACTTCTATCCGCAAGGGACCAATCTGTACGCCATCTTCGGGACCCGGTTCACCTCCAAGCGCGAGTTCCAGACTCTCCGCAACGGCGTCGTCGATCGGATGGTCGCCGCGGGCGGTTCGCCCACGCATCATCACGGCGTCGGCAAGCTGTTCGCTCCGTGGATGCAAGAGCATCTGGGCAAGGAGCAGATGGACGTCCTGAGGGCGCTCAAACGCCACTTCGATCCCAACAACATCATGAATCCAGGATCACTGATGGGCCTGAACGACTAGGGATTTGGACGTTACTTGATCGAGAAGCCGAACCAGGTTTGGCCGCTGGTGCTGGAACCGTAGCCGGCGCTGGTCCCCTTCACGTCCGCAGACGCACCGAGGCCGACCGACGCGAGGCTGAACGCGTATTCGCCTTTGGGTAACGTACCTGCTGGGGTCACCTTGTAGCAGCCGTCACTGATCTTCTCGAATGACAATTCTATGGAGTTGTCTGCGGACTTTCTGTTCTTGCTGCCGCCCCACATGTTGGTGCCTCCGACAGAAAGCTCTCGAAACTGTTTCTTCGTGTTAAACGGGTACAGCTTGATCTGTTGAGCCGGGTGAAACGATGGATTGAACGGCTTGAAAGCAAAAGACTGGGAAGAGTCGACAGCCATCTTGGCCGTGGGGGCTTCCAGACGAATGCTGTTGTCATGGCCCCTGTAAATCCCCTTCTTCTTCTGCTTGGCCACCGCTTTCTCCAACCCGAGCTCCTTGCCCTTGGCACCGTCTGCGCTGATGACGCTGACCATATTGGCGAATTCGGGGCAGACGTCCGCCGCACTCGCCACGGACGAAAAGAGGGAAAGCAGCGTGATGACAAACGTGACTCGCATAGGGTCGTTCCTTCGCTCAGAGGTGCTATTTAAATGACTACATGAAGCGGAGCGTGAATACAAACTCCGTGCCATTAGTCGGCTGAAAGCGGCGCCTTCAGACCGTGGTGATAGGCTCCCCCGAGGAGGAGATTATCCATGTCCGATGCACCTTGCTTCATGATCGCCAACTTTCGCATTCACGATGCCGACACCTACAGAAAGTACGAGAAGGGCTTCTTTCCGATCCTGAGGCGTCACGGTGGCGAATTTTTCACTTACGACGACAATAGCGACACTCTCGAAGGCTCGGCGCCGCCTCCCGGGCGCATCGTGATGTTCAAGTTCCCGTCCGAGGAAAAGGCGCGCGCCTGGTGGGCGGACCCCGATTACCAGGCCTTGTCCGAGCACCGCCGCGCGGGCACCGACATGCAGTTCCTCACGCTGGTGCACGGCCTGCCGCCGCGTGAGTGACGACGCCCTCCGCCCCCCAATCGACCTTTACGTGGGCAAGCCCGTCGTTCTCGCAAACGGCCGTGAAATCGTCCGCCGCGTTGCGATCTAGGAAGAAGGCGACAGCAAGATCTCCCCCTCCGGCGCCACACGGTTTGGCGGCGCCGCCGTGCCACTCTGCCCACTGTGCGACGCGACGGAGCTTGCTGGTCACAATGGGCGCTTGCGCAGCTACGCCGAGCGCGCTCATGCATGCGTTGTATTCACGTGCCGTTCCGATGATCGCGTGGCCGTCGTCAGCGCAAAAAGCGCGCGAAAACTCGGTTGCGCACTGGCTCAGCGCGGCCATGCATCGGTCGTGGATCCCAGGCGCCAGCGTTTTCAGTCGATTCACCGGTGCGAGCAGCTCGCTGGTTCGGGCGGACTCGCCGGTCCAAATCAGTGTGTAGACGAACGAACTTGGGGGTTCGATCGGTTGGACTGATAGCTCGCCCCCGTGCTTTCGGACCGACAGGTAACCACCGTACGTCGCGGCCGCCACGTCCCCGCCGCTCCCCTGCGATGCGACGGTCGAGTGACCACGCAACGCGGCCGTGAAAACTCGGTCACGCACCTCGCGCGCATTGAGGTCGAGACCGCGCAGGGCGGCGACGGCGCCTGCGCTCGCTGCCGCCACGGCGGCGGACGAGCCCAAGCCGAGCTTGTTCGGTCCGTCGTAGAGCCGCCGGGTATCGACGCTGAGATGAACTGGGGGGCCGCCGAACTCGTCTCGTGCGGCGGCGATCGTCGCCAGGGCTTCGCGGCGAAGTGGCTCCGACCCGCCTCGCAGAGGGCTCCATGTTGCGACCACCCGTCGGTTCACGGCCGCGACGACCGCGGGTGCGCCCGATAGGACAGCGTACTCGCCGCAGAGGAACGCTTTGCCGGGGGCGGACACGGTGCCTGCGATCATGGCGACACCTCGACCCCGGATCCAGGAGTCGAGACGAGGACCCGAAGGACGCCGGGCGTATGCGTCAACGCGTCGCGGACACGAGGGGCGTGCTCGGCTTCGCAGAGCGCTTTGACGTGAGGGCCCGCATCCATCGTGCTCCAGACGGGCACGCCGTCCGCGCGCAGAGCCGTGACTGTATGAAGCGCCGAGATCGTGGCGGGACCCCAGTAAAGCGTGCTCGGCTGCGACGTGATGGCGCAGCAGTGAAACGCGAGTGTGCTTTGCTCCATCGCTACCCCAAGGGCTTCCAAGTCGCGATCGTGAATCGCGCGTTTGACCGTCTCGGACCAGCCCGGCGCGGCCTCGATCCACGCGTCGTAGAACGGCGACGTGCTCCTCGATCGCTCCATCGCCTCGGTCGAGCTCACCGATTTCGGTCCGGCCGCGGTGAAGGCAACGACCAACCGCACGTCCCAATGCGTGGGCGGCGCGATTTGACGTGCCGCGAGTTCGTCTGCGCCTGGGACACCGGCGCAGAGCTCGACGAAGCCACCGTAGATCGAGCGGGCAGCGGAGGCGCTCGACCGACGCGCGAGAGCACTGAGCGCAGTCCGGTCCACGTCGTGTCCCGCGGCCCTCGTCGCGGCGGCGGCAAGGGCCGCGAACCCGGAGGCACTCGAGGCGAGCCCAGCGGCCGTCGGAAATCGGTTGTGGCTCGTCACGCGCGCTCGATGGTCGATGCGGGCGGCACAACGCACCCGATCGAGCAGCGCCACCGCCCGTTGTAGCTCCTTCCTCGTCGCCGGCCGTCCGTCGAGCACGAAGTCGTCGTGCTGGCGTCCAGGCTCGAAGCAAACCTCGGTTTCCGTAGTGAGCTCTTCGAGCGTGAGTGAGATGCTCGGGACGGCTGGCAGATTGTGAACGAGGTCCGATTTGCCCCAGTACTTGGCGAGGGCAATGTTCGCGTGAGCAGTGGCGCGTGCGGGGGCGAAATCAAGCGGCACGGCTCACCTCCTCGATGAAGGACTCCGCTCCGAGCGCATCGGCGATCCGGACGGCGTTTTCGGCGTTTTCGGCGAGCGCGACGATGCAGCCCCCTCCGCCGGCGCCGGTGATCTTGGCACCGAGCGCGCCGGCCCCGCGTGCCGCTCCGCATAGCACTTCGAGCTGCGGTGTGCTCAGTCGCAACGAGCGCAAGATGGCGTGGTTCCGATCGAGAACACGTCCGAGCGCCCCGAGCTCCCCGTTGAGAAGCGCGTCTTCGGCCGTGATGACGAGCGCGTGTACTTCTTCCAGCATGCGCCGGGCTGAAGAGGGACGCTCTGCGAGCTGCTGCGCCACCCGCGCGACCATGTCCCTCGTGCTCGAGCGCTGTCCACTATGGGCCACAACCAAGGCGAAAGACCTTGCCGGTGGTATCTGCCTAACCGGCGATGCTTGCTGAAAGCAAAGCAAGCCACCCATTGCGGAGGTGACATTGTCGATACCGGACGGAGAGCCGTGGAAGAACCGTTCCCATTCGAGTGCGACGGTGCCCAGGGCGGCGCGGGGCCGTCGTATGCCAAGCGCCCCGTCGACAGCGTCGAGCAATGAAACCCCGATCGCAGCAGAGCAGCCGAGGCCCGCGCCAGGCGCCAGGTCGACGCGAACGTCCAGACGAAGCGACGGACGATCTCCATAGGAGGAGAGAAGCCGCTCGAAGGCGCGGGCAAGAGGTTCCTCGCCGTCGACGTGGGGTCGAAAGGTTCGACCCCAGGGCTCGATGTGAAGCAGGTCCTCCTCGTGACGCCGCGCGACCGACGTCACTCCGCGGCGAATGCCTGCGGCGATCGCGGGGACGCCATGGACCACAGCGTGCTCCCCGACCAGGATGACCTTCCCGCCACCGAAACCCTTCGCAGTGCTCAACATGTCACGCGCTACGAACGGTGAGCTTGTCGGCGAGCTCGATGAGCATGCCGTGTCCTTGCGGGTTGAATCGAGCGCCGCCGAGCGCGGACAGCGCCTCATCTCGGAGCTCGGCACTCCGTCCCTCGAGCCGATCGACGACCCCCGACTCGTGAAGACACCTTCGGGCCTCGGCAAGATCTCGATGGGCTGCGTCGTGCCGACCCACGATGGCTTCGACAGGCTCGCGCT
>JAUXFZ010000129.1 GCA_030622585.1 Myxococcales bacterium | reverse complement strand
GAGATCATCGACATCGTCGTGCAGCACGGCAGCGACCTCCAGAGCTACACCAACGGCATCTCGGTGTTCATCCGCGACCCACGCATGGTGAAAGAAAGCATGCTCGGCACGGAGATCGAGCTGGGGGGCCTCGCCTCCGCCATCGAGATGACACTGTTCCTCAATGCCACCTGTCCAGGATTGGCTCGCCTCCCGGTCGTCTACGGTGCCGTGTCCGGTACGATTCGCTTCGAGGAGCTTTACGTGCCCTGGATGCATAACGCCACGAAGGAAACCGTCGCGGTGTTCACCAACGTAGAGTTCATCGACGACAAAGACGCTGACGAACGCCACGCCGTCCTCGACGGTGATTTCCGGTTCCTGTTCCAGCGGGGATTGCCCCCCCAATATTTTCAGTACTGATGCCCGGTAAGCGCTTAGTGCAAGGCCACGTTCGCGCTGTCGGCCGTGGGGGCGACGCGGTCGTCGAGACGCCGGACGGCATCGTCCTGGTGCCGGCAGCCTTGCCCGGCGAGCAGATCGAGCTGAAGCTGACGCCGTCCAAACGGGGAGCGGCGCGGGGTCGCCTCACGCGTGTACTTCGCGCAGCGGACGAGCGTCGGGAGCCGGCCTGCGCCGACGCTGTACGCTGTGGCGGTTGCCCGTTGATGATCGCAGGTCCTGAGCTTCAGCGAGACATCAAGCGGGGTTTCCTCCGCGACGCCTGTCATGGGCTTCCGGGCGGTGCGGACACGGCGATCGAGTGGGTCAGCTCGCCGGCGCAGTTCGCGTACCGTCGTCGCGCGCGACTTGCCTGGCATGGCGACACGATCGGTTACCGGCAGCTGCATTCGAAGCGCATCATCGACATCGACGAGTGCGGCGTGCTGATGGAGCCACTGCAACAGGCGTGGCGGGAGGTGCGTGACGGCCTCGCTCCCTTTCTGCGCGGCAGGGGAGAGATTCAACTACAGCTCACGGGCACGGAGCGGGTCGTCGTCGATCTCCATGCCAGCGACGATCAGGCCCCAGGGCTGTTCGACGCCTGTGAGGCGCTGTGCACGCGACCCGTCATCGCCGGGGTGACACTCCGAACCCGTGAGGCGGGGCGTCCCGCGACGTGGGGCGAAACCGATGTCGTGATCCGAGCGGGGGAGGGCGAACCACTCGAGGGTCCTGCGGACGCGTTTTCGCAAGCCAACGACGCGGTGAACGAGAGGCTCGTCGAGGCGGTGGTCGATCTCGCCGAGCCGGCGGGATTACGCGTGCTCGAGCTCCATTGCGGGATTGGGAACTTCACCGTCGGGCTCGCCGCGCGGGCCAAGACGCTGATCGCGGTCGAACAAGATCCGCGCGCGGTCGAGGCGTGTCAGCGCAATCTTCGACGCAGGGGGTTGAAAGCCCGCGTCGCGGTCGGCGATGCGAACCATCCGCCCAAAGGCCGCTACGACGTGGTCGTGCTCGACCCCCCACGGCAGGGCGCCAAGGCGTTCTTCGAAGACAGCGATGTGCTCCCCGGGCCGAAGCGCCTTGTCTACGTGTCGTGCGACACGGCGACGCTAGCGCGCGACCTCCGTCTTGCGACGGCCAAAGGCTACCGCATCGACCGCCTCATCGGCTTCGACATGTTTCCCCAGACGGCCCACTTGGAGTCGCTGGTGCGCCTCGTTCGCGCGTGACCGCGGTGCGCTGCGTTGCCCAGGCTTGGTGCGGGCGCTAGCTTGTGCCCGGATATGCGCTGCCCCTACTGCGGAACACTGGAAAACCGTGTGATCGACTCCCGCCTTTCGCAGGCAGGAGAGGTCACGAGACGACGCCGTGAATGTGAGCACTGCGGGCGCCGCTACACCACGTACGAGCGGGTGGAGCAAACCCTGCCGCTCATCATCAAGAACGACGGCCGGCGGCAGCCCTACGATCGGGCCAAGCTGCTGGCAGGACTCCGGCGCGCATGCGTGAAGCGACCGGTTTCGGCCGAAGCCCTCGAGCGTTTCCTGCACCAGGTGGAGCGGTGGCTCGTCGACACAGGAGACCAGGAGGTTCCGTCGCGGCGGCTTGGAGAGCACGTCTTGCACGAGCTCCGGGATCTGGACCCGGTCGCGTACGTGCGTTTTGCCAGCGTCTACAAGGACTTTCAGGACGTCGGGGAATTCTTCGATGAGCTCTCCCGGCTCAAGGACTGACATGGAGTCCGACTTCGAACGTGGGATGATGCGCCGCGCGGTCGAGGCCGCCAAGCGCGGCCGCACGAGCCCCAATCCGCGCGTCGGGGCGGCCATCGTCCGCGATGGGGAGCTCATCGCCATGGGCCACCACGCCAAAGCCGGAGAGGCACACGCGGAGGTCGATGCGATTCGCAATGCCGACGGCTCGGTCGAGGGCGCGACGCTGTACGTCACCTTAGAGCCCTGCAACCATCAGGGCCGAACCGGGCCGTGCACCGAGGCGATCCTGAAGGCGGGCATCGCGCGAGTCGTCATCGGATGTCGCGACCCCGCGCCGCACGTTGCGGGCGCCGTCGAGCGGCTGAAAGGCGCAGGCGTCGAAGTAGAGGTCGGGATGTTAGGGGAGGAGTGCAGCGCGCTGGTTGCCGATTTCGCCAAGCACATCCGCCCGGGGCTTCCATTCGTCACGCTGAAGGCGGCGGTGACGCTCGACGGAAAAATCGCCACTCGCACTGGCGACTCGAAATGGATCACCGGTCGGGAAGCTCGAACGGAAACGCATAGGATGCGAGATGAAAGCGACGCTATCCTGGTGGGGATAGGGACCGTCTTGGCCGACGACCCCCAACTCACCGTTCGGCACATCGAGGGACGAGACCCGGTGCGGGTGGTGTTGGACGCCGGCCTTCGAACACCACCAACGGCGGCCGTCCTCGATCCGGGCCGCACATCGAGTGCCGACACGCTGATCTTTCATGCGCACGACGCCGACCCCTCGAGGCGTGAGGCTCTGACGGCCCCAGGCGTCGAATTGATCCCCGTGTCGCACGATTCGCGAGGCGTCGACCTGAACGAGGTCCTCAAGGTGTTGGGCCAACGCGATATCGTCCGCCTCTTGGTCGAAGGTGGCTCACGCGTTCACGGCGCGTTCTTGGACATGGGTCTGGCCGACCGCGCTGCGATTTTCATCGCGCCTCGCATTCTCGGTGACCCGGAGGCGATTCCCTTTGCGGCCGGATCGGGCATCGACTCGATCGAGCGCGCCTGGCGCTTGGTTCGTACGCAGCTTCGGGTATTGGGGTCCGACTGGTTGGTCTGTGGCGACTTCGAGAGGATGCAATAGATGTTCACCGGGCTGATAGAACAGATTGGGACGATCGATCACCTAGAGGGGCGGGACGACGGGCTGTCGATTCGCATCGCATGTGCACTCCACCCCTACGAGCTCGGCGAATCCATCGCCGTCAACGGAACGTGCCTCACGGTCAAGTCCTTCTCGGAGGGGCACTTCGACGCGGATGCGTCGTCTGAAACGCTCGACAAGACCAACCTCGGCGATTTGACCGAGGGGGATCGAGTGCACCTCGAGCGAGCGCTCGCGCTTGGTGATCGTTTGGGCGGGCACCTCGTGAGCGGTCACGTCGACGGCGTCGGCACCCTCTTGTCCCGGACCCCGGAGGGAGACTACGTACGGGCGAGCTTCGAGGTCCCCGGCGCGCTCGCGCCGTTCCTGGCACCCAAGGGCTCGATCACCCTCAACGGCGTGAGCCTGACGGTGAACACCGTCACAGGCACCCGTTTGGACGTCATGCTCGTGCCGTACACCCTCGCCGAGACGACGTTCGGTGAAATGGCAAATGGCGCGCGGATCAACGTCGAGGTCGATATTCTCGCCAAGTACGTCGCCAGCCTGATGGGCAAGCCCGGCGTGGACGCCCCAGGGGGCTGAGGATTTGCAGCGGTCCGCTGGATGCGCCGGCACTTTCGCGTCATGGTGGCGGCCATATGACGAGCGCGATCGAGCGGGTCACCGCGGCACTGGATGACATCCGACACGGCAAGATGGTCATCCTGGTCGACGACGAGGACCGCGAAAACGAAGGCGACGTGTGCATGGCCGCGCAAATGGCGACGCCCGAGACGATCAACTTCATGGCGAGGCACGCGCGCGGGCTAATTTGCCTGAGCCTGACCGAGGACCGCATCCGCCAACTCGACCTGCCCATGATGGTCGATGACAACCGCTCGTCTCGTTCCACGGCGTTCACGATCTCGATCGAGGCCCGCACCGGGGTTACGACCGGCATCAGCGCGGGCGACCGAGCGCTGACCATACTCACAGCGGTAGCCGATGAAGCCGGTCCGGCGGACCTGGTGAGCCCCGGCCACGTATTCCCGCTCAAGGCGGTGCCGGGCGGCGTCCTGCAGCGCACCGGGCACACCGAGGGGTCGGCCGATCTCTCGCGCCTCGCAGGCTTGAAGCCAGCAAGCGTCATCTGCGAGATCATGAAAGACGACGGCACGATGGCGCGCTATCCAGACCTCGTCGCGTTCGCAGAGGAACACGGGCTCCGGCTGCTCACCATCGCCGACCTGATTCAATACCGGCTCGCGCGCGAGCGCCTGGTCGCGCGGATTCGGCAGACACCGGTCGAGATGCCCACCGGTCTCACGTGGACCGCATCGGTGTATCAGGTTCAAGTCGGCCGCCAAGATCAGTTCATGGCGCTGAGCCTCGGCGAGATCACCTCACAGCCAACCCTGGTCCGCGTGCACCGCGGCAGTGTGCTTGGCGATGCGTTTCAAGTACGAATGGGGGATCGCGTACATATTGCCGACTGCGTCGCGGCCATCGAGCGCGCCGGAAATGGCGTCATCCTGTTCATGCCGGGATACCCCGATCCCGAAACCGATCTCGCGTTCTATCTCGACGAACCGATCACTCGGCCACCCGAGGAACCGGGCGTCGTCCTTCGAGAGTACGGGTTTGGCGCTCAGGTTCTGTCCGACCTCGGCCTCGAACAGTTGCGGGTCCTGACCAATCGCCCGCGGCGCATTCCGAGCCTCGACGCGTACGGGCTCAATGTGGTCGAACAGCTCCTAGTTTCGCCCGGCGGCAAACTGAGTCCTCCCCAGAAGCAACAAGAGCAGGCCGCGACGTGAGCGGCGACCGCAACCAACCGCTTGTCGAAATCGAAGCGCCGTCGGACGCGCAGTTCGCGATCGTCTGGTCTCGTTTCAACCAGCAAGTGGTGAGCAAGCTCCTCGACGGCGCGAAAGCGTGCTTTTCTGAGCATGGCGTACCGGGCGACTCCGTTTACATCGTCGAGGTCCCCGGCGCATTGGAGCTTCCGTATGCCGCGCAGCAGCTCGCGCAGAGCAAGCGATTCGACGCAGTGGTCGCGCTCGGGGCCGTCATTCGGGGAGGCACGCCCCATTTCGAGTACGTCTCCGAGGGCACCGCTCGCGGCCTTGGCCGCGTCGCGTTGGACACGGGCACTCCCGTGATCTTCGGCGTCCTCACGACGGACGACGAAACCCAGGCGCTGGATCGCGCCGGCGGTGCGCATGGCAACAAGGGACGTGACGCCGCGTTGACCGCCCTCGAGATGGCGGTGTTCGACAGGAAGCTTGTGGACCATGGGATCACGACGCAAAGGTCGTGAAGCCGCGCTGAGCATCCTGTACTTCATGGATGTGTCGAGCGTGAGCGGCGCCCAGGCGATCAAGTCGTACTGGGGTCACCTCAGGGGCGACGACGAGCCGCCCGAAGGCGCCGATTTTGCCAACCAACTGGTTCGCGCTTTCGCCGACCACGAAGAGGAAGTCGACGGCCTCATCCGCTCCGCGAGCCACCATTGGCGCCTCGAACGAATGCCGATCGTCGACCGCAATGTGTTGCGCGTCGCAATCGTGGAGCTCCGCGAGATGAACGACATCCCCAAACGCGTAACGCTCAATGAGGCCGTTGAACTGGCCAAGCGATTCGGGTCCGAGGGCAGCGGTTCCTTCGTCAACGGAGTCTTGGACCGAATAGCGACCGAGCTAGGCACGTCGTGATCGCGTACGACTTCGTTGCCTCCTCCGCACAAAGCCTCGACGAGCTGCAAACCGAACTCATTGTCCTGCCGTTCTTCTCCGACGAACGCCCGTTGAGCGGCGCGACGGGGCTCATCGATTGGAGGCTTTGCGGGGCACTCTCGCGGAAGCTCATGGCTGGCTATCTGGACGGGCGCTTCGGTGAGAAGGCGTTGATGATCACACCGCAGAAACTCAAATCCGAAGGCGTGCTGCTCGTCGGGTTGGGGGCGAGCACGGCGTTCGACGCGGAAGTAGCGAAGCGCGCGTGCGCGGTGGTCGCGAAGGCGCTGACCGAGTCCAAGGTGTCGAACGCTGCGCTGACGCTGCCGGGCCGCAGCATGGGCCTGTTGCCCGCGCTGCAAAGCATGCAGCTGTGGCTCGCCGCGAGCCCAGACAATGCACAGATCGAGGAAACCAGCGTCATCGAGCGCGCAGAAGAACATCGCGCGCTCGACTCGCTTTTCGATGCCTTGCGCCGCCAAGCTGAATCACCCCTGGGCTAGTGCGCGGCTGGGCGGCACACTAGCGGCGTGACGAACGGCGTTTGGCCTTGCGGGCCTTCTTGGGAGCGGCGCGCTTCTTCGTCGCCTTGCCGCGTTTGTTCGTGGCAGGGCGCTTCTTGGCCGGCTTGCTCCGCTTCTTCGGGGCGGCTCGCTTTTTCGTCACCTTCGTGCGCTTCTTCGGGGCGCTCCGCTTCTTGGCGGTCTTGCCTCGCTTCTTCGGGGCGGCGCGTTTCTTCGTCACTTTTCCGCGCTTCTTGGTCGCCTTGCCTCGCTTCTTCGCCGTGGCCCGCTTCTTGGTCGGCTTGCCTCGTTTCTTCGTCGCAGCTCGCCTCTTCGGGGCTCCACGCTTCTTCACAGCCGCCGTCTTCTTCGCAGCCGCCTTCTTCTTCGCGGCCGCCTTCTTCTTCGCGGCCGCCTTCTT
>JAUXFZ010000494.1 GCA_030622585.1 Myxococcales bacterium | reverse complement strand
TTTTTGAAAGGGTTAATCGATCACACTCGCCGCGCGTGGCCGCAAAAAGGGGACAGTCCCCCATCGCCAAACTGGCGACTAGGCTTGGAGCTCCGTGAGGAGGGTGGAGGAGAGTTTGTAGATGAGGCCGTAGATGGAGAGTTGGGGGTTGGCGCCGATGCTCGTGGGAAAGAGCGAGCCATCCATGATGTAGAGATTGTCGAGACGGTGGAATTTGCCGTCGCAGTCGGCGACGCTTTGATCGGGGTTGTCGCCCATGGGGCAGCCTCCCATGACGTGTGCGCTGCCGATCGTTGATTTGTGCGCGGCCACGTCCAGATCGGCGACTGCCGCTTTGGCTTCCTTCCACGACATGTAGTGCTTGGCCTGCTTGTGCGCAGGGCGCGCAGACTTCGCGCCGGTCGCAAACTGCATCTCGAGCATGATGTTGAACGCGCGGCGCACGCCTTCCAATAGGTAGTCGTTGATCGGGTAGTCGAGAACGGGCTGCCCCTTGTCGCCAAGCTCGATCGCGCCACCCTGGCTATCTTCGTGGAAACCGTCACGCATGAGCGCGATCATGCATTGGGTGTGATCGAGGTTGTCCATACTCTGCGTGAGCAGTTCGCCCGCCGCGGCGTAGAACCCAGCGGCAAAGGCAGGCTGTAACGGCGGCACCTCCAATTTGAATCCGATGGGGCCCGTATGGACATCCCGCCATTGGAAGTGGTCCGAGTAGATCGACTGGGGCGCGCCGTAGAACGGATCGATCGATTCATCGTAGATCCCCATCGTTAGGGTCGTGGGGTGCAAGAAAGTGCGCTTGCCGATACGACCGTCCGGATCGGGGACATCTGACCGCAACAGGATTGCCGGCGTGTTGATCGAACCGCCCGCCAAAATCGTCTGGGTTGCACGGACTGTGATCTTCTGCCCGGTCGTGCCCCTGACATCGGGGGTGAGCGCCTCAGCTTCGACGCCTCTCACGACATCACCTTCACGCAACACGCGAACGACTCGCGCGCGGTGAACCAGCTTGGCTTTGCGGTCCAGCGCACTCGGAATCGTCGTGACGAGCATCGATTGCTTCGCGTCGACCGGGCAACCGAGCCCGCAGTACCCCAAGTTCAGACAGCCGCGGACGTTTCGGTGAATCGTGGCCCACGAATAGCCGAGTTTCTCGGAGGCTCGCTGCAGCATGGCGTTGTTGTTATTCGGCGCCTGGAGCCATTTGTGAATGCTGAGCCGCTTCTCCATGTGCGCGAAGTACGGCGCCAACTCTTCGACCGAGCAACCGCTGACTCCCATGTGGTCCGCCCAAAACTTCAGCGTTTCGGGTGGCGTGCGAAAGCTCGTCGTCCAGTTGACCGTTGTAGAGCCGCCGACCGAACGGCCCTGCAAGATCACCATGCCGCCGTCCTTGGTTCCGCGCCCCGTGCCCTCTTGATAGAGGTCGCGATAGGCGGCGCGCTCGTCCATGTCGAACTGGCTCGACGTCTTGAGCGGCCCCGCTTCCAAGAGAACGACACTCAAACCCGCCTTGCTCAGCGTCTCCGCCGCCGTGCCTCCGCCTGCACCGGTGCCGACGATGACGACATCGGCCTCGAGATCGAGCGAGGACGTCAGCTGGCTTGCATCGGTGATGTCCCAGCCACGTTCGGCGGCGCGGTTGTACGGGTCGGTCGTATTGCCGAGGGTGAGAGTCGATAGGTCGGTCACGGCGCCGCCTCCTTGGCCGGAGCCGCGGCGGGCGCGACACTGGCCACTTTCTTGGGCGGGCCGGGGTACCCTGTCGTCAGTGCGTTCTCGGGAATGAGGTACCAGGAGCTGGCGATGAGCCTGATCACCGCCGCGTAGATCGCGTTCAGCAAACCAATACCGCTGTCACGCAAGCAAGCAAGCGCGCTCTCCGCGTCCCCGAGCGAAGCCTTCGACCAAGCGGACCACTGTCCGGTCGTCAAACCGCGTGTGAGACCCATGTTCAAGACGTCGAACGCTTGGAGCACACCGACAACCACCGGCTCCGACAGATCGGCCATCAGCGTATCAAACGATTGCAACGTCTGGTCGATCTGTGCGCTATCCCCCGGCGCGATCTTCCCTTTCATGACCGCGGGCGTGAGCGCGCGCAGGAGCTCTACGTCCTCCGGGCGAAGGATCTTCATGCCGGACGCAGGCACGCTGGAGGTGCAACCCGACAAGGTCGCGCCGGCACTCATCGTCGACAGCGCAGCGGCGCCGGCCACGGACAGCTTGAGGAACTCACGTCGATCGGTTTGCATGGCAGCGCCCAGTGTACCCACAGACCGGCTTCCGCCGTCCAGCACAAAACGCCGTTTCAGGCGCGCGGCGTTCGGACGAAGTACTCGCTCATCGTGACACTGGTGAGCTTCCAAATCGGCAAAAACGCGGCGACGCTCTGGAGCATGATCGCGATGTTTTTGAGGACCTCGAACCGATTGCGGGCGCCATAAAAGAGAAACGGGTTCGTCATGTGCCTTGCGGACGGCCAGGATTCCTCGACAATCCCTTCATAGGGGACCGCTCCTGGGGTCAGTACCTCGTCGACCACGTTCCGCACGTAGCGGGCCCGCGGCTGCATCTTCTCCGACATCGGTCCCTGGCGATTGAACCAGTGCCGCATCCAGCGATCCTTGGGGATGCGCTTCGGGCGCTCCAAGGGCGTCACCGAGATGACGTAGGGCGAACGCTCTCCGTCGGGCCAATCGCGCCGGGGGCCATGCCGGTTGCCACCGTAGCCGGTGTAGACGTGCCCGCGAACGCGGTACCCGGCAACGTCGAACCCGGCCTCGACGAGAATCGCTTCGAGGGCCCGTCGCACATTCAGATCTTCCACCCAGAGGCTGACTTCGGCCGCAAAGGGATTCGTAAACCTCGTGGTGGGGGTCGGCGACGGCACGGTGACGAGGTCATCGTCGATGTTGATCAGTAAACCACGCGCGCCGGACTTCAGCAGC
>JAUXFZ010000230.1 GCA_030622585.1 Myxococcales bacterium | reverse complement strand
GAGGACGACCGCATCAAGCCCATCGTATACCTCTTCGGCTCCGCCACGCGGGGGGCGATTTGGAACGACCTCGCGCAAAGCTACGAGCCTGCGGACGACGAGACGAAGATTCGCGAGGGCCTCCGCTACGTCCTCGAGAAAGGCACCAACCAGGAGCTCGGTTCGATCGTCGTGATCACCGATGGGGCGGACACCACGTTCCGCGCCGAGACACTCGGACTTGGCCGGGGAGCCCCCGCGATTCACGCTGTCGTCGTCGGAGGCGATGACCTGCTCGACGATCAAGCCATCGTCTCCTTGCACGCCGACACGATCGCGTACGTGGGTGTACCGGCGATCATCCGAGCGGACGTGCGCGCGGTCGGCGAGTTGCAGCGAAGCGAGCTTCGCGTCCAGCTTTGGCACGAGACCCGCCTCGAACACGAGACGGTCGCCGTGCTGGACGAAACCGGCCGGGGCACCGTGGCTTTCGAGGTGACGCCCCGGCAAACCGGACGGGCGCTGTACCGCCTTCTCATCCCCGCCGCATCCGCCGACGAGGTCCCGCAGAACAACGACAGGGCGGCGCTTCTGCGCGTTGGCCGAGAGCGGCTACGCGCGTTGCTCGTCGCCGGCCGGCCGAGTTGGGATGTTCGATTCCTCCGGGATTTTCTCAAGCGCGATGGGTCCGTCGATCTGGTGTCATTCTTCATCCTGAGGGCTGCTGCCGACCTGACCGCGGCACCCACCAATGAGCTGGCTCTCATACCTTTCCCCACCGACGAGCTCTTTCGCGAGCACCTCGGAAGCTTTGACGTCGTGATCTTCCAGAACTTCGACTACGCCCCGTATGAGATGGCCACGTACCTCCCACGCATCCGAGACTACGTACAGCGCGGCGGCTCGTTCCTCATGATCGGCGGCGATCGATCGTTCGCGGAGGGCCGGTACGCGGGGACGGCCGTCGAAGAGGTGCTACCGGTGAAGATCGGGGCGCCGGGCGTCCTCAGGGGGAGCTATCGAGCCGCGGTGAACAAGCGCCTAGCGCGTCATCCTATCGTGGCACTTGGACCCGACCCAGCGCTGACGAAGCAAACATGGAGGGCGCTCCCAGCGTTGCACGGCGCGAACCTGGTGGGCGGCGTCAAAGAAGGGGCTCAAGTTCTGCTGCATCATCCACGTGCCCGACTCCAGAACGGCGCGCGGCTCCCGATTCTCGTCGTGGGCGAGGCTGGCCGCGGGCGAGTCGGTGCAATGACGACAGACGCGTCCTGGCGCTGGCGGTTCGCGGCCGACGACGCCACTGTGGGGTCCGACGAGTACGAGCTGTTCTGGGATCGGATGATCCGCTGGCTCACGCGCGACCCGCTCCTCGAGCCGGCGCGCATCTCGACCGACCGAGACCGCTACGGAGTGGGCAGCCAGCTCGTCGTCTCCGGTCGGCTCCGGAACGAGACCTATCGCCCGATGAAGAAGGCGCGCGTGGAACTCCACTATGAACCATCCGCCGGTGACCAGCCCGTTGCGACAGTCGACGCCGATCAGGACGGACAGATTCAAAGCACACTCCGCGCGCCCGGCGAGCCGGGTGCCTACGAGATCGTGGCGTCGGTGGAGGGCGAAGAGGTCGCACGCGAGGTGTTCATCGTCGAGCAGAGCGGTGACGAGCTCGCGGATCTAGAGGCGATGCCCGAACAGCTCGCTGCGGTCGCAGCGCAAACCGGAGGCCGGGTGTTCCTGGGCATCGGGGATGTGCCTGCCCTGTCGGAGCTCGCGGCAACGAGCCGGCGCGCGGCCGGACTGGTCTCGAAGCAGCCTCTGTCGAATCCATGGTTCATCTTCTTCACGGTGTCCGTGTTGGGCGCTACCTGGGTGTTGCGCAGGCGCTGGGGCCGTCGATAAGCCATGCAGCCCACCAAGTTGCGCGGCGCGCGTACGAACAATCTTCGCTCCATCGATCTCGACATTGCCCCGGGCACATACCTCGCCATCGTGGGCCCCTCGGGCGCGGGCAAGTCGTCACTCGCCTTTCGTACCTTGTACGCCGAAGGCCAGCGCCGCTACGTCGAGAGCTTCAGCGCGTACGCACGTCAGTTTCTAGAGCGACTTTCCAGACCTCCCGTCGACGAGCTGGACCCAGTGCCGGTGGGAATCACGGTGGACCGCCAAGCGCCGGTGCGGACGAGTCGCTCGACCGTCGGCACGATGACCGAAATCGCAGACTACGCGAAGCACCTGTGGGCCCATGCGGCCGAGCTCTACTGCCCGGGCTGCGGAGCGCTCGTGCACCGGGACGCTCCCACGCGCGCAGCGCAAAGCGTAATGACCGAGCTCGCCGGAGAGAAGCTACTGGTCACCTATCCGGTCGCGGTGGCCGATGAGGAGCACTTCATCGGTGTCCGGGAGACCTTGCTTCGAGAGGGCTATCGACGCGTTAGGGTCCAGGGCAAGGTGCGCGACCTCGATGAGGTTCGGCCGAGCGATGTGACGAGCGGCCGCAGCACGCACCTCGACGTCGTGGCCGACCGAACCGTCGCGCGGCCGCGAGATCAGGCCCGTTTGGTCGAGGCGCTCGAGGACGCCATGCGGCGGGGCGCGGGCCAGGCGACGGTATGGTCTGCCGGGGGCGCGAAGCTCGGGTTCTCCGAGGGGCTTCACTGCCCCACGTGCGACCGCGGCTTCCGACGCGCGACGCCCGGACTCTTCAGCTTCAATAGCCCCATCGGGGCTTGCGAGACTTGCCGCGGCTTCGGACGCACCATCGAGATCGACCTCGACAGGGTGATCCCGGACTACACCTTGTCTCCCGACGACGGGGCCATTCGCGCCTGGCAAGGCAAAGCCACTACCTGGGAGCGCCGCGAGCTCAAGAAGAGCGCAAGGAAGGCAGGAATCGCGCTCGACAAGCCCTTGAGCGATTGGACCCCGGAACAGATCGACTGGCTCATCGATGGCGATTCCGTGGGCTACCCCAAGGGCTGGTGGGGAATTCGTAGCTGGTTCAAGTGGATGGAGTCCCGCGCCTACAAGATGCACGTGCGCGTCTTTCTTTCCCGCTATCGGAAGTACGAGCGGTGCGGAGACTGCAATGGCACGCGCCTGAAGTCCGAGGCGCTGGCGTGGCACATCGATGGGCTAAGTGTCCCGGAGCTCTATGCGCTCCCGGCATCGAATGCGCTGTCATTCTTGGAGAAGCAGGAGAAGCGGTTCACCGGCGATGCGGGAGCCGAGCTCCTGTGGCGAGAGGCGATTGGGCGACTGCGAGCGCTACACGACGTCGGGCTCGGCTACCTTTCGTTGGATCGAACCTCGCGGACGCTATCCGGAGGCGAGACACAGAGAGTCGCGCTGACCAGTGCCTTGGGAGCGACCCTCAATGGGGCAATGTTCGTCCTCGACGAGCCGACCGTGGGGCTGCACCCACGAGACGTCGAGCGATTGCTCGGGGTGGTACGAGCCCTTTCCCAGGATGAGAACGTCGCGGTCGTGGTGGAGCACGACCCAGAGATGATCCTCGGCGCGGACCGCGTGATCGAACTCGGGCCAGGGGCCGGCGAGAACGGTGGGCAGATCGTATTCGACGGCACACCGGCCGCTCTCCGAAGGGCGAAAACCGCCACCGGGCTCGCCCTCAAGTCCAACGGGGCCGTGTCGCGGATACGGCGCAAAGCGAGCGGTTGGATCGAAGTGACCGGCGCCTGCGGACACAACCTGCGGTCGGTCGACGCCTCGTTCCCGCTCGGCGTGATGACCTGCGTCACCGGCGTGAGCGGATCGGGCAAGAGCAGCCTGGTCCTCGAGACGCTGCTGCCGGCCGTGCAACGTCAGCTAGGTGTGAAGTCGAATGGCGCCCCGCTCGAGCACGAGAGCGTGAGCGGATTGGAGCCGCTCCAGGGCGTGGTGGGGGTGGATCAAGCGCCACTGGGCCGAACTTCACGTGGAAACGCCGCGACATATTTGAAGATTTGGGAGGCGTTCAGGAAGCGTTTCACTCAGCAGCCGCTGGCCAAGGAGCGTGGCTACAAGCCGGGTTTCTTCTCGTTCAACGTGCCGGGCGGGCGCTGCGAGGCGTGCCGCGGGGACGGCGCGGAGACAGTCGAGATGCAGTTCTTGGCCGACGTCGTCTTCAGCTGCCCCGAGTGTCAGGGGCGGCGTTTCGTCGGACCGGTGCTCGACGTCGAGTATATGAGCCTCAACATCGCTGATGTCTTAGAGCTGACTGCGCAGCAAGCGGCCGAGCATTTCGGTGAGGACGCAATCCTCGCGCGCGCACTCAAGCCCCTGCTGGACGTGGGCCTGGGCTACCTGCGTTTGGGTCAGCCCCTCAATACGCTCTCCGGCGGGGAGGCGCAGCGGCTCAAGCTCGCCGAGGCCCTGCTACGAGCCACGCCAGGCTCCCTCCTGATCTTCGACGAGCCGACCGCCGGCCTTCACGCCAACGACATCGAACCATTGATGAAGGTCCTCGGCGACCTCGTGGCACGGGGCGACACGGTCATCGTGGTCGAGCACGACATGCACGTGGCGGCTCACGCGGACCACGTGATTGACCTCGGCCCGGGCGCGGGAGACGGAGGAGGCCGGATCGTCGCGAAGGGGTCACCGGAGGCAGTGGCGAAGAAGAAATCGTCTCAGACGGCGCCGTATCTCGCGCGTGCGCTTGGCAAATCAAAGGGCAAGCGGGCAGCCACCGCGAAGAAAACGAAGGCGACCACTACGCCGCTTCGAGAGATTCGCATCGCCGGGGCGCGTGAACACAACCTCAAGAACATCACCGTGCACATCCCGCGCGACCAGCTGGTCGTGGTCACGGGTCCGAGCGGAAGCGGCAAGAGCACGTTGGCGTTCGACGTTCTGTTCGCCGAGGGACAGCGCCGATATTTGGAAACCCTGTCGCCCTATGCGCGCCAGTACATGCCGCAGCTTCCCAGGCCCGCGGTCGATCAGGTCGTCGGGGTTCCGCCGAGCGTGTCACTCGAGCAGCGGATGACACGTGCCGGGGCGAACTCGACCGTCGCCACGGTGACGGAGGTCTCGCACTATCTGCGTCTGATTTGGGCCCGCATCGGCGTGCTGCATTGCGTGGACTGCGATGTGCCGATCGCAGCACGCCCGGCGACTCAGCTCGTTCACGACGTAAAGCGCCGCTTCGGATCCAAAAAGGTTACGCT
>JAUXFZ010000215.1 GCA_030622585.1 Myxococcales bacterium | reverse complement strand
CTTCAGCGGGGACACGCTCTTCATTGCCGGGTGCGGCCGCGTCTTCGAAGGGACGATGGAAATGATGTCGAGATCGCTCGACAAGCTTCGCGCCCTGCCCCCGAACACCAAACTGTGGTGCGGCCACGAGTACACCGTCAACAACCTTCGATTCGCGAAGACGATCGAGCCCGGCAACGCTGAAGTCGAGCGTGCGCTTCAAGAGGCGGTCGCCACGCGCGAAGCAGGCCAGTTCACGGTCCCCGGGCAGCTCGATCGGGAGCTCGCGACCAACCCGTTTCTTCGCTTCGATGACCCGGCGGGCGCATCCGGGAGAGACCCCGTTGCGTCGTTCACAGCCATTCGCACTGCAAAGGACAGCTTCTAATCATGACGCAGCCACGAACACCGAAGGCCAGCTGGACTCGGGACGAGCACGGCATCCCGCAGATCGTAGCGGACGACATCAACGGCTTGCACTGGGGGATGGGTTACTGCCACGCCATGGATCGCGGCATGCAGATGTTGATCATGCGGATCCTCGGGCAAGGCCGGGCGGCCGAGCTGCTCGATGGCAGTGACGAGATGGTCGAAGTCGACCGGTTCTTTCGGCGCATGAATTGGAATGCCGGGGTTGCGACCGAGGCTGAGAATCTCACCACGGACGCCCGCTCCGCGTGTCAGGCGTACTGCGACGGCGTGAACGCCCGTTTTTCCGAATCCGTGCCGTGGGAGTTCAGGCTCGTAGGGGTCAAACCCGATGCGTGGACGGTCGGGGATAGTTTGTTGCTCTCGCGCATGACGGGCTTCCTCACTCTAGCCCAGTCGCAAGGCGAGGTAGAACGGCTCTTCGTCGAGATGATTCAGGCTGGCATCGGCGATGCGCACCTCGAAGTGCTATTTCCCGGCTGCACGGCTGGGTTCGACCGCTCGATCCTGAGCGAGGTCGAGCTGGTGGAGCGGAACGTGCCCGAGGCGGTGAAGTGGCTAGTCGCTGCGCCACGGTTGATGGCATCGAACAACTGGTGCGTGTCGGGCTCGCGGACGGCATCCGGCGCGGCGATGCTCTCTAATGATCCGCATCTCGAAACGAATCGCTTGCCGAACGTTTGGGTGGAGCAGAGCTTTGCGTGGCCTGGCGGTTACGCGATTCTCATGACGATGCCGGGCCTGCCCGCGCCGCTCGTCGGGCGCAACGAACATCTGTCCTGGGGCGCGACGTACACCTTCATGGACGCGATCGACTCCTGGGTCGAACATCGGCGGGACGGGAAGTACCGTCGTGGAGACACCTGGGTCGACTTCGATCGACGAGTCGAGACCATCAAGCGCAAGAAGGGCGAGCCGATCGTAGAGACCTTCTGGGAGAACCAGCACGGCGTGCTCGATGGAGACGCCATCGCCGAAGGGTACTCACTCGCAACACGTTGGTCCGGATCGAATGGTGGAGCGCAATCGATCAACAAGCTGCTCTGCATGTGGACCGCCCGCACCGTGTCCGAGGGGATGGGCGCCTTTTCTGAGGTCGAGTCCTCGTTCAACTGGATTTTTGCCGATAGCGCCGGTGACATCGGCTACCAGATGTCCGGCCTGATGCCGAGACGCTCCGATGGTTGGTCGGGTTTCGCACCCCGGGCCGGCTGGGACGAGCAATTCGACTGGAAGGGTTTCGTCAATCCCGAAGAGCTACCGCAGGTCCGCAACCCCGCAGATGGCGTCATCGTGACCGCCAACCAGGATCTCAACCACCTCGGCAACGTGAGCCCCATCAATGCGCCGATGGGCGACTACCGCGCACGACGCATCGCGCAGCTGTTGAATGAGCGCGACGACCATGACGTGGACTCCTTCCGCGCCATCCAAATGGACACGTACTCGATTCAGGCGGCCGAGTTTCTCGAAATCCTCAAGCCACTACTACGAACAGGTCCTGCCGCCGATGCCCTCCGTGATTGGGACTGCCAGTACGGCCTACAATCCATCGGTGCGACGGCCTTCGAACTTTTCTACGCGGAGCTGCTCGTAGAGATGTTTGGTCCCGCATGCGGGGTTCCGGTCATCGAGCACCTGCGCGACGCGACAGGGACGTTCATCGACTTCTACCAAAACTTCGATCGCGTCCTCGTCGCCGAGTCGTCCCCCTGGCTGGGTGAACGTACGCGAGACGAGGTCTGGGGCGTCGCCCTGGCAAGGGTCGCCGACCGCGTACCCGAACCCTGGGGCAAGCGAAACCAACTCACTCTCACCAACATGTTTTTCGGCGGCAAGCTTCCTCGCTTCCTCGGATTCGATCGGGGCCCAATCCCGATCCGCGGTGGCCGCGCGACTCCACATCAAGGGCAGATCTACCGCGCCGGCGAGCGGCTCACTTCGTTTACCCCGTCGCTCCGCCTCGTCGCCGACATGAGCGCGCCCGTCCTTCATACGGCCCTTTGCGGAGGTCCGTCCGACCGCCGGTTTTCGAAGTGGTACACCAGCGGGGTCGATGGCTGGCTTGCCGGCAGCCTCAAGGTCCGAAAGCCCCCGAAGTAGCCCACCTAGCGGCGGATTTTTTCGATCGAACGCTTCATGATCGACAACGTCCAGCCTCGCGGAAGGAGCTTCGACAGAAGGCCGGCGGACATGCGGTCGGCGAAGGTGGGAACCAGCGTAGGTTGTTTGCCGAGCGCCCGGAGCGCTCCAAGAGCCACGGGCTCGGGGCCGGTCAAAGGAATGTAGAACGGCAGGTCCGTGTCGAGCCCTTGATCCTGCACGGGTTTGGTATCGGTCATGCCCGGACAGACGGCGAGGACATCGACGCCGGTGCCCTGGAGCTCCGACCACAATCCGGCCGCCAGGTTCAAGCCGTAACCCTTCGTCGCGGCATAGTGACAGAAGTAGGGAGAACCGGATAATGCCGATGCCGACGATACGATGATGATCCCGCCGCGCCCACGCGAGGCCATCTTGGTTCCTACGACGTGCGTTAGCACGAGCGTGGCGCGGCAGTTCAAGTCCAATGTCGCTAGGTGCGCTTCGAGCGCGATGTCGAAGAACGGATCGAGGATGGAGATGCCGGCGTTGTTGACGAGGAGACCGATCTCGTAGGCTTCGGCCCACTCCTGCGCCTTTGTCGCTAGGCCCGGGTCCGCGAGGTCATAGATGAGGGGTCGTGCGTCGATGCCGTGCTCTAGGTGAAGTGCCTCAGCGAGCGCGTTCGTCTCGTCCGCCTCGCGATCGACCAACAAGAGGTCGAACCCATCGGCGGCGAGATACGTGGCGAACGCGCGCCCAATGCCTCGCGCCGCGCCCGTGACGAGCGCGTAGCCTCCGTAGCGGGCGTCCAGCCCCAACTCCACCGAGTCTCCCAAGTCGTTCTCCGTCAGGCCGTCGTCAATCGACCCTTGGCACGAGTGCGGTCGTGAATCCAGAAGGCGAGCCAAACGACCGCGAACCCGACGATCCCCCCGATGCCATAGAATGGGCCGAGCCACGTCGGCGCTCCGAATGTCAGATCATGAGCCGCGGCGGTCAGGGCTAGCATGGTGCCTCGCGCAATGGCGACCGCGATCACCGACTCGCTGCGCACGCGCAGGTACACGAGCACCCAAGATGCGACGATGCACCAGGGAAGGGCGAGTGCGACGCTTCCAAGGCCCGGGGCGCCGTAGAGGTTCCCGATCGCCACGGACGGCGCGAGCCAGAGCCACCACAGAAGCCCGATCTTGGTCGACCGCGCCCAGAAGCCGCCGGACACCTCGCGGAAGTAGTAGCCACGGAACGCGATCTCTTCGCACAGGCCCGGGATGAGATTGAAAGTCAGTCCCGCCGGCATGCCCAGGACGATCAGCATCAACGGATGCGGCGGCGGGCTCTCGGCGAGGTACTCGTTGAACTGTGCGAGTTGGTCGGGCGGCACCGTCGAGCGTTTGGTCTCGATCAGTTGTTCGACCGTCAGCACCGGCTCGAACCCGGCGGCCCAGGTGACGAGCATGCCTACGAACAGGATGGCGACCGGCAGCAGCCAGGCGATGCCCCACCATCGGTTGATCGAAAACCGGAGGCCAAGCGGCTTCAGAATCGATTGTTTGAGCCACGGCCCCTGCACGAGCAGGATCGCCACCAATGCGGGCACGGTGTACCAGAACGCGATGGCCCGGCCCGCTCCCCCAGCCCAGTCGATACCGTTGAGCCACATGCCGAGGACCGGCGTCCAGCTGCCGATCGCCATCAGGGCGAACGGCACCCAAATCAGCTGTGGTTTGCCGATCTCTGGTTTCACCGAAAGCGTTTCCACGCGGCGAATTCGGCTTCTTGAAACGCCGCGTAGCGCTTCTGGAGCCGAATGAGCTCCCCGTAGACACGTGGCAACTGCGACGCCAAAGCGAGCAACACGCGCCCGGTGGCCTCGGCGTCTCCGGCGGCGCGGTGCGCCTGCTCGAGTGGGATGCTCAGATGCTTCGCGACATCGCCGAGTCGTCGGCTCTTCAGTTCTTTGAGGATTTCGCGGGCCCACACCAGAGGGTCCACCCAAACCACGTCTTCGCGCGCCGCCGGCGGCATGTCTCCTGGGGTCATCCCCTTCGGAGCGGCCCGCGCGATCTCCGCCAGCATGAAGCCGCGGTCGAACGAAGCGTTGTACGCGACAGGGAGTGTGCCCTGCAGCAGCTCGAGCACGCGGGGCATGACCGTCGCAAAGTCGGGCGCGCCGGTGAGCTCTTCGTCCGTGATGCCGTGTACGGCCCGAGATTCCTCCGGCACCGGAATACCTGGGTTGACCAATAAGCTCTCCCGGCTGGTTATCCGGCCCTTGTCGAACCGCACGAGTCCGATTTCGAGCACCCGGTCGGTCTCGGAGTCCCGGCCCGTCGTCTCGAAGTCGATGACCGTGAACGGGATGTCCTCCCACGACGAACCCGGCTCAAATTCGTGGCACAGCCCTTCGACGTTTTGAATCGCGTCCGCGATGAGGTCCGCAATGCCTGGATAGTGGCGTCCCGTCGGAAAGCACCCACACACATCGGTTCGTCCGCGCACGCACGGAAGATGCACCGCATGGCCGCCCCGGCGCAAGTCGTATAAAGGATAAACCGTGGCTTCGACGTATCGGACGCGCTTCGCCCCTTCGCCGACCGGCAAGATGCACCCCGGACATGCGCGCACCGCCCTGGTGACCTGGCTACAGGCGCGCAAACACGCTGGACAGATCGTGATGCGCATCGAGGACATCGATCGTCCGCGGGTGGTCCCTGGCTCCGCCGATGCGATCTGCCGCGACCACGAGTGGCTCGGGCTCGATTGGGATGAGGGCCCGGTGTTCCAGTCGTCCCATGACGAGGCCTACGAGCGAGCGCTGCGTCGACTCGAAGCCGCTGGCAGGGTGTACCCAT
>JAUXFZ010000094.1 GCA_030622585.1 Myxococcales bacterium | reverse complement strand
GCTCGACACCATCGGCGCCTTCGTCCATCGCCGCTACGAACGAGGAGATCGAATTTTCGGGAAACGGGTGGCCCTCCCGGGTAGGCCCGGTGCCACGGTGTCCGAGATTGGCCGAGGGGTTGCGGAGGAAAATGCTCGCTCGCACTGCGTCCCTCGGCGCTCTCCCGAGGCAGGCGCTTCGTGCCGCAAACTCTGATTCGCACGCCGTGTCGTCGCACGCGTTGTCTGTCGCGCAAGTATACCAGGCGCGGGTTTCGTCGGGGCACGCACCGTTCAGCGTCGTGGTGATCAAGCGCTCACAGTTCGAAAGCTCGGAGCAGGCTTCGCAGTAAGCAGTTGCGAGAGGATCGATGGGATCGTCCCCCGATGACGAACTACAAGCCACCACCAAAGCGATCGCTCCAACACACAGACTCCGAATCATGAAAGCTCCCTCCAACATGGTTCGCGAGACTAACCCAGGAATGGAGAATTTGCTTGATCCGTGCCAGCGCCGGGGTGCCGAAGCGGCGCCATCATCCCGCGCCGGCTTTCCTGCAGACGCCCTCGCCAAATTCGGGTAAGGTCGACCTCTTCGCCAGAGGCACCGATGGCTGACACGTGGACGCTACCAGCACGACTCGCGCAATTGGCGGCGGAACGGCCCGATCGCAAGGCACTCATCGAGATGGGGCCGGATGGGGAGTGGCTTTCAACGACCTGGGGTGAATACGGGCAAGCGGTGCGCGGCCTCGCGAAGGGCCTGATTTCGCTCGGCGTGCAACCGGGAGATGGGGTCGCGCTCATCGGTAACAACCGCCGTGACTGGGTGGTCTGTCAGATCGGAATCAGCGCCGCGGCAGCCGTCCCCGCGCCGATCTACGCGACCAACACCCTCGACCAAGTCGCCTACATCGTCAGACATTGCCGCGCCAAGGTTGCGATCTGCGACAATCAAGCGCAGCTCGACAAGTATCTCGCCGCGCTCGACAGCGGGCTGATCGACGTCGACCACATCGTCACGATGGACGCGATCGACAGCGAGCACGCGATGGTCACCTCGCTGGCGGACCTCATCGCCCGGGGCACCGCAGAGCCCGACGACGAGCTCGATCGGCGAACGGCGGCCGTCGCCCCTGATGATCTTGCCCTTCTCATCTATACGTCCGGCACGACCGGTGTTCCCAAGGGCGCCATGTGCACGCATCGCGGGATCGACGCGATGGGGCAGGCCTTCATCGACACGTATCCCCAGACTCTCGAGGTGGATCCGAACCGCTACGTGAGTTACTTGCCGTTGTGCCATGTGGCCGACCAGGTGTTTACCAATTTTCTCGGTCTGCGGGCGGCCACCGAGGTCTACTTCTGTGCCGACTTGACGAGGATCAAAGATCATCTGGTGGCCGCACGTCCGCACCTCTTTTTCGCGGTGCCGCGCGTGTGGGAGAAATTCGAAGCAGCTCTGGGCGCCAACCTCCTAGCGGCCACTGGGGCCAAAGCGAAGCTTACGCAGTGGGCCCGAGGTGTCGAGCTGCGGAGCGCGAAGCGTTCGATGGAGACCGGCAAGGAAGTCGACACGTTTCAGCGGCGACTGGCCAACAAGTTAGTGATCTCGAAAATCAAGGCTGCTATCGGCCTCGACCAGCTGGTGGGTGCGGGTTCGGGCGCGGCGCCTGCTTCGCTCTCTACGCTGGAGTTCTTCGCCTCCATTGGTCTCGTCATCCACGAGGGCTTCGGCATGACCGAGACCACCGGCCTGGCGACCGCGAACCCGCTGGGACGGGCTCGATTTGGAACCGTCGGGCAGGCGCTTCCAGGCGTGGAAATCCGAATCGCGGACGACGGCGAAGTCATGCTCCGCGGGCAGACTATGGTCTCTGGCTACCTGTACATGCCCGAGGAGACCGAGGAATTGGTCGCGGAGGACGGCTGGATGCATACGGGGGACCTCGGCGCCCTCGATGACGCCGGCTATCTCTCGATCACCGGGCGAAAGAAGGACCTCTTGATTACCGCCGGGGGCAAGAACGTCGCGCCCGCCGAGATGGAGAACCACCTTCAAGGCATTCCGGGCGTTGGCCAAGCCGTCGTGGTGGGCGATCGGCAGGCCTATCTCTGCGCGATCTTGGCTCTCGAAGAGGAAGCAGTCCCCGACTTGTGCAAGGCGGCTGGCGTGCCCGTTGCGCCGCTGGCCGAAATCGCCGCCAACGAGAAAATCCACGCGTTTTTGGCGGATTGCGTCGAGTCGGAGTGCAACAGCAAGGTCGCCCGCTATCAGACGATCAAGAAGTTCGAGATACTCCCCCACATGCTGAGCGTTGAAGGCGGTGAGCTCACGCCGACCATGAAGGTCAAGCGCAACGTGATCAACGAGAAGTACAGGTCGATCATCGACGGCATGTATTCGCCCGGCTCCGCCCGGCCGTCTGAGCCTCCGCAGCCCCGTCCCTGACGCGTTTAGCCCTTTATTTTTCCCGACCAACTGATTAGAAGGACCTTTCATGCGCAATTCTGTTTTCTTCGCCGGAGCGTTGCTCGCTCTATCCCTGGCCGTCGTTGGACCCGCCATCGCGGATGAACCCGAGTTCCTGATGGAGGTCGGCACCGTCGCCCCCGGCGGGAGCCCCTGGGCCGAGCAGCTCCAGCGCTTCAAGGCGGAGGTCCAGGAAAGGAGCGGCGGCCGCATGAAGGTGAAGCTCCGGCTCGGACGCGGGAACGAGCGCTCGTTGGCGCGCCGCGTTCAGATGGGGAGCATGCAGGCGTTCGCCGGATCCGTCGGCGGCATGAGCTCGATCGTGCGAGAGGTCAACGTCATCGAGGCTCCGTACGTGTTCGAGACGTTTGCGATCGCCGACAAGGCGCTCGATACTCCGGCGGTCATCGCTCAGGTCAAGAAGGTCCTTGCGAAGCGGGGGCTCGTCTTCGGCATCTGGGCGGAGAACGGATACCGCTCGTACTTCAGTAGCCAGAAGATCCGCAAGCCGAGCGACATGAAGGGTGTTCGCTTCCGTTCCCAAGAGTCCATGGTGCACGTCGAAACGTACGAGGCCTTCGGCGCGACCCCCGTCCCCATTGACAACGGCAACACGCTGATGAGCGTGCAGACTGGAGTCGTCGACGGGTTCGATAACACGCCGCTCTTCGCGATGGCAGCAAGCTGGTACCAGGGGCTCAAGGAGGGCGAGCGCCACATCTTCCTGAGCCGGCATTGCTACCAGCCCGCGGTCCTCGTCTATTCGAAGAAGTGGTTCGACACGCTGCCCAAAGACATCCAGGAGATCCTGACGAGCATGCCTCATGACCTGACCGTCTGGGGCCGGGACCAGGTCCGGAAAATCGAGCCTGTCTTGCTCAAGAACCTGAAGCGCTATGGATACGAGATTCACGACCCGACGCCGGAAGAGCTGGCGCTGTTCAAGGCAGCGCAGAAAGACGTTCCGGATCGCGTTGCCAAAGAGATGGGTCCTGAAGGGGTAGCGCTCCTCAAGGCGATCCGTAAGACGTTCTGAGCGTCGACCCGATGAGACCACACATCGTTCAAGGCACGAGTAGTTTGCGCTCGAAGCAGACGCTCAAGGCTCGTCGAATGCTCGGCAAGTACCGTATCCGGCGCCGCATCGGGACGGGGGGGTTCGCCACGGTCTACGAGGCCTACGACACGATCGAGGGGATCACCGTTGCGCTGAAGGTTCCCAACTTCGACCATTTCGACAAGGACTCCCTGAGCGCCATCCATCGCGAGGTCCGGCTGACGGCGCGGCTCGACCACGAGAACATCCTTCCGCTCCGCAATGCGATGATGATCGACGGCCACTTCGTCATCGCGACTCCGCTCGGTGAACAAGCCCTCACCGACCGCTTGCGGTACCGGCTAGGACCGAGAACCGCGCTGTCATACACCGAGCAGTTGCTTGACGCGCTTGCATACGCGCACGAGGCGCGGATCATCCACTGCGACATCAAGCCGGACAACGTGATCCTGTTTCCGGAGGGGCAGGTTCGCTTGGCCGATTTCGGCATCGCGAAGGTCGCGCTCAGGACGCGAACCATCATGGGGTCCGGGCAGGGCACCGTGGGCTACATCGCCCCCGAGCAGGCCATGGGGAAACCTTCCTTTCGCTCGGACGTGTTCTCGATGGGACTGCTAATCTACCGAATGTTTTCCGGCGAGTTGCCTGCCTGGCCGTTCGATTGGCCGATGCCAGGTGCGGAAAGGCTGCGCCGGACGGTCAGCCGCGATTTCGTCAGCTTCCTTCGGCGCTCCATCGAGGTCCACGAGCGCAAGCGCTTTCGTGACGGAGTACAGATGCGGAAGGCGTTCGAAGCGCTCGCGCCTCGAGCCCTTCGCGGATCCACGCGCGGACGGAGAACGGCGCCGTGAGCGAGGCCCACATCTTGACGGATGTGGACATGGCGCGAGGCGAGCGGTTCGAGCTCGGTGGCGGTGAAGCGGTAGTGCTGAGCCTATCGAAACCGGGGAGGGATGGCCCGAATGAAGACGCCGCGGCGGTGATCTCGCTTGGCACGCAGGCCGGAGTCGCGGTGGTATCCGATGGTGCCGGGGGCCATCCGGGCGGCGCGAAAGCGGCTGCGCTCGCCGTCCAGGCGGTCTGTGATTCGGTGATGGCGCTTGGGGATGATCTCGAGAACCTTCGCGGCGCGATCATCAACGGCTTCGAGTCGGCGGACGGAGCGATCTCGGCCCTCGGGACCGGCGCGGCGGCCACCCTCGCGGTCGTCGAGATCCAGGGCAACAAGATGCGCGCCTACCACGCCGGGGACTCCATGGTGTTGGTGACAGGGCAGCGGGGACGCATCAAGTGGCTGACTATTCCGCACTCGCCGGTCGGCTACGCGGTCGAGGCGGGATTGCTAGACCGCGGGGAGGCTCTGCATCACGAGGACCTCCATTTGGTCTCGAATTTGCTCGGCGCGCAGGATATGCGCATCGAGCTCGGCGCGCCCGTCACTCTTGCGCCTCGTGACACGGTGGTGTTGGCGAGCGATGGGCTCAGCGACAACCTTCACTTGGACGAAATCGTCGACCGCGTGAGGAAAGGACCGCTTCATCGGGCTGTGGATGAGCTGGCCGCCCTCGGGAAGAAGCGCATGGAAGCGCCAGCCGACGGAGCCCCCTCGAAGCCGGACGACCTCACTTTCATCGCGATCCGGAGCCGTCGCGTATAGCCGCTCCGTAGAGGAGCCGCCCTTACGGCTTTCCGGCACACGAGCGAGTGGAAAGCGTCTAGACTCGCCGACCATGCGTACTTGGTATTTCGTCGGAGTGTTGTGTGTCTTGGCTGCGAGTTGTTCGGAGAGCGAGGGCTCGGGTGGCGCGGGCGGCAGCGGCGGTGCTGGCGGTGTTGGTGGCGGCGGGGGCGCTGCTGCGCAGGTAACACAAGCCGAACTGACGTTCGTGGGAGTCACGCAGTGGCTTCTCCGGTACGGGGAGACGACCGTCTTGCTCGATGCGTACTTCAGTCGGCCGGCGGATAGGGAAGGGGGCTCGACCGAAGAGGGGCTCGACTTGATGCAGCGCGTGCTCGACGCGGCCGGTGTCGAATCGATCGACTTCATACTGGTCGGTCACAGCCACTTCGATCATGCGATCGATTGCGGGGCCGTCGCCATGCTGACCGGTGCTCAGGTCGTTGGCTCCAAGACGAGCTGCTTGATTGCGCAGTCCGCCGGGCTTCCGGAGGACCGCTGCACGGTCGTAGGCACGGGCGACGAGCTTCAGCTGGGCGAGGCGACCATGCGCGCCGTGCGAACGATTCACACTCTGCCCGCTTTGATCGGACGCTTCCTCGAGCTCGAGGAGGTGCCGACCCCGGAGGACAGCTGGGCGGCGCCCGCTGGCGGACCGATTAGCTATCTCATTTCGTTCCCTGGCGACGACCCATTCTCGATGTTCTACACGAACTCGATCTCGGCGATCGATGGAGACGACGGGTCTGGCGAGGACTACGCGGCGAACCTCGATGCGGCATTCAGCGACGTCGACGGCACGACGGCCTGGCTCGGCCCAGTCGGCTTTCTCGCCGACGAGGGAGACCTCACCGAATACTTCTCGCGCATCCAGCCTGAGTTCGTGATCCCGCAACACTTCGACGGTCTCACCCCGGATGTCGTAGCAGGTCTCATGATGCCGTTCGCGCCACAGGCGGCGCTGATCCAAGTCGCAGCCGACGAGGGGTCCACGATCTTGGCGCCCGAGGAGTACTTCGACGTATTCGTCATCAGCCCCGATGGGGTCGTCCGGGGCGATGAAGCGCCGGTCCAGCAGGCATTCGGGTTGTGATGGGGTCGGCGCCGGATTCCTGAAAGAAGCCGTTTGCGCGAGCCACGGTCGCGCGCACCGAAAAGACGCGAGCGTACGATTCGCTGAGAAGCGGTACCTTGGCCAGGCTGAAAAGTGGCTTGCCCTCGGCCGAAGTGGTCGTACCGCAGCACGTGGTATGGTCCGCGCCATGCTGGCTCGGCTTGGCGAGGTTTTTAGCCGGTGGGCCGAACGATGGGTTCCCGATCCATTCGTGCTGGCGCTCGTGCTGACCCTGCTCACGCTCCTGGGAGGATTCGCGCTTTCGGGGTCTGCAGAGGCGGTGTTTCAGGGGTGGTATGGCGGCTTCTCGAGCACCCCGTTGCTCGCCTTTGCGTTGCAGATGTGCCTGATTCTGGTGACCGGCCAGGCCCTTGCTTCGAGCCCACCGGTTCAACGGATCGTCCGCGCCGTTGCGCGCTGGCCCAAGCGAACCCCAGCCGCGGCCGGCCTGGTGGCGCTCATCGCCTGCGGTACCGGCCTCATCCAATGGGGACTCGGCGCGGTCGTTGCTGCGTTCGTGGTTCGAGAGATCGCCCACAGCGCCGCCGAGGACGGGAGGCCGATGGACATTCCCGTGCTCGGCGCCGCCGCGTATACGGGACTTGCGGTCTGGCACGGTGGGCTCAGCGGTTCTGCTCCGTTGAAAGCCGCCGAATCCGCGCAGTTCACTCAGGGCGCAACGCAAGCGATCCCCGTGAGCGAAACCCTTTTCTCCCCGCTCAACCTCGTCGTCAGCGGGGGCTTGCTCGTCCTGCTGCCGCTCATGTGCATTGCGCTTGCCCCCAAAGAAGCGTCCGTCCCGGAGCTGCCATCTACCGAGGCTGCCGCGCCTCGAGAAACGAAACGGTCGTTCCTCGGACTCCTCGTCGGCGGCGCGGCGACGCTTCTCGTCGCCGTCAGTTGGTTGCGTGGCGATGTGGCGTTCGACCTCAACTCGGTGAACCTCTTCTTCCTTGCGTTGGCACTAGCCGCGCATGGATCGATCCGCAGTTTCCTCGATTCGGTTTCTGAAGGCGGTCGAGGCGCCGGCGCAATCATCGTCCAGTTCCCCCTCTACTTCGGAATACTGGGCGTCATGCAGGCGAGCGGAATGATCGAGCGGCTCTCTTCCGCGATGACGTCCGTCGCGTCGCCCCCCACCTTTCCGCTGCTGACCTTCTTCAGCGCAGGTCTCGTGAACTTCTTCGTTCCTTCGGGAGGCGGTCAGTGGGCCCTGCAGAGCGACGTCCTATTAACGACGGCTGCCACCCTCGATCTCGATTCCGGCCGCACCATCATGGCGTTCGCCTACGGTGACGAATGGACCAATCTCTTGCAGCCCTTCTGGGCGCTGCCGTTGCTTGCGATCACGGGCCTCAAAGCCCGTCAGATCGCGGGCTACACCGCGATCCTTGCGATAGGCGTGGGCCTCTACGTGGGGGCGGTCTTGTTGGTCTTCGGCTAGAGCCCCTGCGCCACGCTGTACGCCGCTTCGGTGTTCTTCGCGATCTGGTCGAGCGTCACCCCGTCGGCCACCTCGACCAACGTCTATCGTCCCGGCCGAACTCCGGCGTGCGGCGAGTGCCTATTTTGCCGCTGATTACCAGGTTGCGGCTGACTTGCTGCAGGATGCACGCTTTGAAAATGACCAGGTTCAGGCGGCTGCCCTGCTCCTCCGAG
>JAUXFZ010000328.1 GCA_030622585.1 Myxococcales bacterium | reverse complement strand
CTGGGCGGCCAGATCTCCGAAGGCGACCACCAGCACTAAGAGGCGACCATGATCGAACGTCTAATCGATTTCTCCATTCGAAACCGAGCGCTGGTCATCCTTGGCGTACTGCTCGTGGGGGCGGTCGGTCTCAGAGCCGCTCAGGGGCTACCGATGGATGCCGTCCCGGATGTCACCAACGTGCAAGTACAGGTGCTAACCACCGCGCCAGCGCTCGGGCCACTCGAAGTGGAGAAGTTCATCACCTTCCCAGTTGAGACGGTGATGAGCGGGCTCCCACGCCTGGCTGAGGTCCGAAGCCTGTCCAAGTTCGGCTTGTCGTCGGTCACCATCGTCTTCGAGGAGGGAACCGACATCTACTTCGCGAGGCAGCTGGTCGCGGAGCGGCTCGCCGAAGCCCGCCAAGCGGTTCCCGACGGCTACGGGAACCCGACCATGGGTCCCATCTCGACGGGCCTAGGTGAGATTTACCAGTTCACCGTGCAGGGCGACCCGATGTGCCTGCCCGGCGAACCGGACGTCGGGGACTGCTACACCCCGATGGAGTTGAGGACAGTCCTGGACTGGTACATCGCGTACCAACTGCGCTCGGTCCCCGGGGTGGTCGAAGTCAATACCTTCGGCGGGGAGCTCAAGACGTACGAGGTCCAGCTCGACCCTGCACGCCTGACGGCGCTCGACATTCCGTTAGGGGATGTATTCGAGGCCATCGAGCGCAACAACGCCAACGCTGGTGGTGCCTACATCCAGCGGTCGGGCGAGCAGCTCCTCATTCGGGGAGAGGGGTTGGTGTCCAGCCTCGATGACATTCGCCGTATCGTCGTTTCCAATCGCCACGAAGGGACACCGATTACAATCAACGAAATCGCTGAAGTCGTGAACGCCCCAATGGTCCGTCAAGGTGCGGCAACCTATGAGGGACGCGGCGAAACGGTCATCGGTATCGCGATGATGCTCATGGGCGCCAACGCACGCGAAGTGTCCCGCGACGTGGCGGCAAAGCTAGAAGAGATACGGCCGACGCTTCCTGACGGGGTGACGGTGGAAACGTTCTACGACCGCACCGATCTGGTCGATCGAACGATCCGCACGGTTGCGACCAACCTCGTCGAGGGGGGTGTCTTGGTAGTGGTGGTGCTCCTCTTGCTCCTCGGCAACGTCCGCGGCGGCCTGCTGGTGGCATCGGTGATCCCCTTGTCCATGTTGGGCGCCTTCATTGCGATGCGGGTCGCCGGACTCTCCGGGAATCTCATGAGCCTGGGTGCGATCGATTTCGGGCTCATCGTGGATGGCTCCGTCGTCATCGTGGAGAACGTGGTCCGGGTCCTAAACGACCGGCGACCGAATGCAGACGGAATCAAGTCCACGGTTCGCGAGGCGGCCGTCGAAGTGGGGCGACCAGTCGCCTTCGCGGTCGCGATCATCATTCTCGTCTACGTTCCCGTGCTCTCCCTGCGCGGCGTCGAAGGCAAGATGTTTCAGCCAATGGCCCTCACGGTCGTGTTCGCACTGGCGGTCTCGCTCGTCCTCGCGCTGACATGGGTGCCCGCACTGTGCACCTTCGTCTTCCGCAAAGGGGTCGTGGAACACGACACAGCGGTGCTTCGTTGGATTCGAGCTTGGTATGCGCCGTTGCTGGAACGATCGCTCACTCGACCCAAGAAGACGCTCGCGATCGCGGGCGGGATCTTCGTTCTATCGCTCGGCGCGGTGCCTTTCATGGGTGCGGAGTTCGTCCCCACCCTCGAAGAAGGGGCGATCGCGATGCACGCGATCCGACTGCCGTCGGTTTCACTCGAGGAGTCGGTGAAAGCCACGACTCGGCTCGAGCGCGTGCTCCTCGATCGCTTTCCCGACGAGATCGATACGCTCGTATCGAAGACCGGACGCCCTGAGGTGGCCACAGACCCAATGGGGGTCGAGCTTTCCGATGTGATCATCATGCTCAGACCGGTCTCGGAATGGAGCGCGGTGAGCACGAAGGAAGAGCTGATCGGAGCGATTCAAGAAGCACTCCATGACGAGGTACCCGGCCAGCGCTTTTCGTTCTCGCAGCCCATCGAGATGCGCATGAACGAGCTCATCAGCGGCGTCCGCTCGGACGTGGCGGTCAGCATCTACGGCGAGGACTTGCAGGCCCTGAAGACCGCCGGCGACGACCTCGTAAAGATCCTCCGCACAGTGCCGGGTGCGGCTGACGTCAAGGCCGAGCAGTCGGCGGGTCTGCCGGTGCTCAGAATCCGGATCAACCGCGACGCCATCGCTCGCTACGGCATAGACGCGAGCGACGTCTTGGACGCCGTCACGCCGATGGGAGGGCGCCGCGTCGGAGAGGTCTTCGAAGGACAGCGTCGATTCGCATTGCAGGTCCGGTATCGTGAGGACGCGCGTTCGAGCGTCGAGGCGATTCGGCAGATCCCCATCGCAGCCCCTGGAGGCGCCCTGATTCCCCTTGGGCAGCTGGCTGACTTGAACGTGGAGGAAGGGCCCGCTCAGATTAGCCGCGACCGCATTCAACGACGACTCACTGTCGAAGCCAACGTACGGGGGCGCGACCTCAGCGGCTTCGTGTCCGAAGCGAAGGCTCGCATCGAAGAGGCCGCCGTCCTGCCCGCGGGCTACTTTCTCGAATGGGGCGGCCAGTTCAAGAACCTCCAAGAAGCGACCGAGCGTCTCATCGTCGCCGTCCCGGTCGCCCTACTCCTGATCTTCTTCCTGCTCTACATGACGTACGGCTCGGCAATGCCTGCGCTGATCGTCTACCTCAACGTGCCGTTCGCAGCGACGGGCGGAATCTTTGCACTGCTGCTGCGCGGCATGCCCTTCTCTATCTCGGCCGGCGTCGGATTCATCGCCTTGTTTGGAATCGCGGTTCTCAACGGCGTCGTGCTGATTTCATACATCCTGCAACTGCGACACGATGGCACACCACTCGACGATGCAGTGAAACGAGGAGCGCTTACACGCCTCAGGCCGGTGCTGATGACAGCAGCCGTCGCGGCTTTCGGGTTCGTCCCGATGGCGCTTGCAACGAGTGCGGGCGCCGAGGTGCAGCGACCCCTTGCGACGGTCGTGATCGGCGGCCTGGTGACGTCCACGCTGCTCACACTGCTCGTCTTGCCTGCGGTCTACGCTTGGCTGGGCAAGAAGGAGGCCTCGCAGCGTTCTGCGGACACGTAGTCCACCAAGCCCGGTATGCTACAAGCCAGGCGCTATGAGCGACACCCCCAACCGAGTTGCCGTCGTGACCGGCGCAAGCCGCGGCGTCGGAAAAGGCATTGCGATCGCGCTCGGCGCGTCCGGCGCAACGGTTTACGTCACCGGTCGAAGCAGCGAAGGCGGCAAGGCCCATCCGCTCGGTGGCACGGTGCAAGGCACCGCCGAGGCCGTGAGCGAGGCCGGCGGCCAAGGGATTGCGATCTCGTGCGACCATGCGGACGACGAGCAAGTGCGCGATCTGTTCGAGCGCGTCGACAAGGAGCAACGGCGCCTCGACATCCTCGTCAACAACGCAACCTCGGTGCCACGAGAACTCACCAAGCCGGGCCCATTTTGGGAGAAGTCCCTCGACCTGCTGCGGATCCTCGACGTGGGGCAACGCTCTCACTACGTGGCGAGCTATTTCGCGGCGCCCCTGCTGGTACGCACGGGCGGCGGTCTAGTGGTGTCCACATCGAGCTACGGGGCCCGCTGCTACATGCACGGGCCAGCCTACGGAGCCTGCAAGGCCGGGATCGACAAGATGGCCATGGACATGGCCGTGGACCTTCGCGATCACGATGTCGCCGCCTTGAGCCTTTGGCTCGGATTCGTTCGAACCGAACGCAATGAGCCCCTCTTTCAGCATCCCGACGCGATGAAGGGGCCATACGGGAAATTCCTAGCCAACTACCAGAGCCCCGAATTCATCGGCCGCGTCATCGACGCGTTGCATCGCGATCCGAAGCGAATGGAACGTTCGGGCCAGGTGTTGATCGTCGCGGAACTCGCGGAGGAGCTCGGCATTCGCGAGGCAGACGGGCGTCAACCGAAGTCCAACCGAAGTGCCCTCGGCGCACCGCCGGAACCCAGCTCCGTCGTAGTCCGCTAAGCAACCCGAACGACAAGCCAAGCAAATGCTCTCTCCATCGATCGCGAACCTCTTGCTCGTCAGCATCGCGTTGGCATGCGCCGCGTGTGGCGCCACATCGACCGACGCGATTCCGATCCCTCTATCGATAGAATCTCAGGACAACATCGCATCCGAGAACGGCACCCTCGAGCTCATCGAGGGGATGCT
>JAUXFZ010000483.1 GCA_030622585.1 Myxococcales bacterium | reverse complement strand
TCCCTCGGCGAGAACGTCTTTCATCGTATCGAAGACGGCCTCGACGACCTCTGCTGCCTCTTTCTTCGAGAAGCCCCCGACCTTCTCGTACACGGCATCGATGATTTCCGCTTTCGTCATTAGCGGGAGAGAACCACAAATCGGTTTGAATCTCAAGGGTTTGGCGCAGGGTCAGCGAGAGAAAGTGTGGATTCTCACACATGGCGCGCGATTGCTAGCGGATGGTCGCTTCGAAGCGATCGCCTGCGAGTCTCGCGAGTGATGCATGGACTTTATCGACCCGTTTGTCGGTCAATGTCCCCTCGAGGTCGCGGTATGTCACGCGGAAGGCGAGACTGCGATGCCCGTCCGGGATTTGGTCACCCCGATACAAGTCGAACAGCTTGACCGATTCGGCGAGGCCCTTCGACGCCTCTCGGAGCGCGTCGGCAATCTCACCCGCGGTGAACTCGTCGCGCACGAGCATGGCGATATCCCGCGCTACCGCCGGGAACTTCGGCAGGCCACGTGCCTGCGTCGGGCCAAGCTCTTGAGACAGCGCATGAAGCGCGGGCACGTCGATCTCCGCATAGACGACCCGGCCGATGAGCCCGAGGTCGTCGCCCACATCGGGGTGCATTTCTCCGACGAAACCGATCGGACGCGAGCCGAGTGTGACCAGAGCGGACCGCTTCGGATGCAGAAAGCCCGGCACGTCACCGGGAATCAGATCGGGCGTTTGGCCAAACACGCGCTGGACGATCGCTTCGATGACACCCTTGCCGTCGTACAGGTCGAACGATTCCTCGCCACCGATCCAACCCGGGCGTTGCCCAGCCAGGACCACAGCGAGCACAGTGTCTTCGCGAGGGAGGGCGTCTTCAGCCGGGTGGAACGTACGCGCAAGCTCGAAGAGCCGGACTTCGGTCGCACCATGACGCTGGGCGCGTGTCGCCGCCTCCGTGAGACCCGGCAACAGCGAAGTTCGCATCACGGCGCGTTCTTCGGACAATGGGTTTGCAAGCGCGACAGCGTTCGCCGACACGCGCGCTTTGCGTAGGTCATCGACCGACAAAAACCCGTAATTGATGGCTTCGAAGAGGCCGGAGGTGACGGCCGCATCACGCAATCTGTCGACGAATTGGAGGAAGCTTGCCGTGCCCGTCTCAGATGGATGAACACGAGGCACCGCCGTCGGAATCTGTTCGTAGCCGCGCACGCGGGCGACCTCTTCGATGGGATCGACCTCACGGACGAGGTCAGGTCGCCAGCTCGGTGCTTCGGCGGTGATGCCATCGTCACTCTGGTCGACGACGCGGCACCCCAGCAACTCGAGGATGCGCAGACTTTCCTCCTTCGACACCGGCGTACCGAGCAGCCGGGCGGCTCTCACTGGACGAAAACGAATCGACTTGGGTTCATGCGCAGTGGCGACGCGATCAATCGCCGTAGTCGCGGCGGCACCACCCCCGAGCTCCGCGATCAGGGAGGCGGCGCTGGCGAGCACACGCGGAACCGCCTCCGGATCGACGCCTCGCTCGAATCGGTGGCTCGAATCGGTGTGTAGGCCGAGACGTCGGGACGTACGGCGAATCGACCTGGGATCGAAGTACGCGCACTCGATGAGAACGTCCTTCGTGTCGTCTCTGATCTCGGTGTCGAGGCCGCCCATCACGCCGGCCAAAGCGACCGGGCCTTCGCCGTCACAGATCAAGAGGTCGTCGTTGGTGAAGGTGCGCTCGACGCCGTCGAGGGTTGCCATCTTCTCGCCCTCACCAGCCCGACGAACGACAATTTTGGATCCGCCCAACCTGGCCAGATCGAATCCGTGAATGGGATGGCCCCACTCGAGCAGGATCAAGTTCGTTGCGTCCACCACGTTCGAAAGCGCTCGGAGGCCGAGATTGTGGAGCCGGTAGCGAAGCCAGAACGGCGATGGAGCGACCTTGACACCCGACACGAGCGCGGCGCCGTACCTAGGGCAGCGGTCGCCATCGACGATCTCGATCGAGATCGCGGCGAGCTTCGGAGCGTCGACCAACTCGCTCTCGGTGTCCCACAGGGAGGTGAGCTGCGTGGTCGGCTCACCGGACTGCAAAGCCCTGCCGGCGGAAAAGGTCCGGCTGGGTCCGGCCGCCTTGCGTGGCTCGTAGCCGGTTCCGAAAAGAACCCCGATTTCGCGCGCGATTCCGACATGGCCAAGGCAATCGGGACGGTTGGGAGTGAGGCCGATATCCAGAATGACATCGTGAAGGTCGAGCGCGTCCGCCACCGCAGTGCCCGGAAGCGCGCCGTTGTCCGGGTCGACGACGAAGATCCCCTCGGCATCTGCGCCGATCTCGAGCTCGGTCTCGCTGCAGATCATGCCGTTGGATTCAACCCCGCCGAGCTTGCGGGGGGCGATCTCCATACCGTTGGGCAGCACGGCGCCCGAACGGGCAAACAGAATGCGACCGCCGGGCTCGGGCACGTTCGAGGCCCCACACACGACCTGATGCTCGTCTTCGCCGTCGAAGACCGTGACGATGGTCAGCTTGTCTCTCTTGGGATGCGGGCTCTTGGCGCGCACCTCGGCGATCACGACATCGGATAGATTGGCGCCCTTCTCCTCCATCGCTTCGACTTCGAGACCCGCAAGCGAAATGCGATGCGCGACCTCGGCGACATCCGCGTCGACGGGACAGAGTTCTTGCAACCACCGAAATGAAACCAGCATTGCTCTTCCTAAAACTGCGACAAGAACCGAACGTCGTTCTCGTAGAGGAGCTTGATGTTGGGGATGCCGTACTTGAGCATGGCGATGCGGTCGAGCCCCATGCCAAACGCAAAGCCTGTGTACTTCTCCGGGTCGTAACCGACGTTCTCGAATACGACGGGGTGAATCATGCCGCAGCCGAGGATCTCCATCCAACCGGTGCCCTTGCAGACGCGGCACTCTGCGGTACGCGCGAGGTCGCCTTCCCATGCACGGCAAAAGTCGCAGCTCAGGTCGACATCTCCACCAGGTTCAGCGAACGGGAAGTAGCTCGTGCGAAAGC
>JAUXFZ010000316.1 GCA_030622585.1 Myxococcales bacterium | reverse complement strand
CTCCGTCCACTCGGGAATGTCGGGAACGTCGGGGGCATCGGGCATCGGTCTAGGCCCATCTCATCAAGGTAGAGCCGCCGCTCGCGTTTGTTCGCCCAGCGCGCATTGATGATCCGCACAGCATCGTCTCGGGGGGCAGTCCATACGACCGTGATGAGGCCGGCCGGGATGGGACCCATCGAGACGAAGCGATGCTCGCCCCCCAGATATGTGTCGTCGAGACGATCGCAACGTTGGGCGGCCCACAAGAAGATCGTCCTGGCGTCTTCAAACCGGAGGCCGTGTTTGCGTTGGGTGGCATCGTTCTTGGCGGGATCCCACTCGAAACGGATGGGCATGAGCAGTATCGGCTCTTAGGAAGAGTAAGTCAATGGCTTACCTATCCTAAGCGGCCTTGCTGGCGGGGCGGAGGATGTCGTCCGAGGGTTCGAAGGGCAGCAACACGTACTGGCCAGGTTGCAGCGAGTGAAGTGCCTTGGGCATTTCGATGCCGTTCCAGGTCATGATGATGGGCTCACTTTGCGTGATGGCTCCGTCTTGGAAGCCCGTGAAGAGAATTGGTTTCATGCGCGGCTAAGTTGCAAAGGGCGTGCCGTGCAATCGACGCCTGGTTTCGCGAGCTTGCAGAGTATTGGGTGGCGAGAACGCCCTGCTCCGCCGGTGGCCGTCAGGTATCAAATCTGGTGAGGCCGTGCGGGCTGTTGTGTTCCCTGCGTTTTGTGGATCTAGAATCGTTGTTGCCGTGCTTGCCTTTGCGCCAACGTCGGCGACGGAGGCTGGTAAAGTGCACTATGCAAACAGCTCGGTTCAAGCTTTATCACTATCCGGCGACTCGGAGTGCGCGGGTTAAATGGATGTTGCATGAGGTGCTCGACGATGAGTTCGAGGTCGAGATTGTGTCGGTGTACGAGGGGAAGCAGTACGACGCCGAGTACCTGGGCAAGAATCCGAACCACAATGTGCCGACGTTGGAGATCACGATGCCCGACGGGCAGTCGATGCACATGATCGAGAGCGGCGCGATGGTTGCTTTGCTGGCTGATGCGTTTCCCGAAAAAGAGCTGGCGCCGCCACCGAGCCCTCTATCGCTCGAACGCGCCGACTATCTGCAGATGCTCCAGTTCGGCGCATCGTGGATGGACATGATCCTTTGGCAGGTGCGCTGCCACGAACATCTCCTTCGCGACGCCGACAAGGATCCACGCACGATCCAGCGCTATCGGGACAAGTTCACGAACGAGATCGAACCGCAGCTCAGTAGGCGTTTCGAGCGGCACCCGTTCATTTGCGGCGATGCGTTTACAGCCGCTGACTGCGTCGTCGGACACAACGTGATCTGGGCGAGAGGCTACGGGCTTTGTCGGGACGAAATCTTCCGTGGCTACGTGTCGAGATTGTCCAAGCGTCCAGCCTTCTTGAAGGGGTTCTCCGACGTGGGTGACTTTCAGATCGAGGCTCCGGAGGGGGCGCCGCTTACCGGTCTGTTTACGGGCTAGGCGTGTAGCTACCCCAACCGCGGTGAGCGCCGTCGTGTGAGGGTCGCGCATGGGGTGCGCGGTGTCCTGCGCGACGCAAAGCGTGCACGGTGAGCCACGGCGAAATGTGGGTTTTCGAGTGTGTTGGGTTGGCATGGGGCTTGCTCGTTTAACGGCAGGAGGTTGATCATGCGTTTTGCTGGACGTTTGGGCTTTCTGTGGGTGGCTTTTATCGTTGTCTTTGCTGGGTGTGGGAACGGGGGCGGTGGGGTGCCTAGTGCTGCGCTTATTGCGGATCCTGAGGTTTGCGATGTGCCCTGTGAGGTGGTGATTGATTCGGGGGTGGAGCTCGGCGGGGAAGAGCTGACGTTTACTTGGGACTTTGGTGATGGGCCGGTCGAGGGGACTGTGCGGGCGTTTCACATCTTTGAAACTGCGGGGATGCATGCGGTGTCGGTGACGGTCTCTGATGGGCAGTCGAGTACGACCGATACGGTGACTGTGCAGGCGGCGGTGCAACCGAAGACGTCTGGGGATATTGATGAGGGCGGTGGGGCTGTTTCTCAGGGTGCGTGCACGGTGACCGTTCCTGGGGGGATTGCTTCGGAAGCGTTCACGGTCGAGGTGACCGAGCTTCCGTCGATGGAGCTTGCTTCCGAATGGAAGTTTGATGCGGAGCGGTTCGAAGCGCTGGGGAGTGCGTTCGACGTGTCGATGCTCTTGAAGGCGCACACGGCGATTGACATCGCGGTGAAAGCGCCCGAGGCGGAAGGCGCGGGCCCGTCGGATCTGGCCTGGCTCGTGCGGCGGTTGGGTCGGCCGCATCCACAAGCGGATGAGCTCGAGTCGAACGTGAGCCCGGCGCTGATCGCCAACTATATGTTGCTACCCGTCACGAGGGTGGACGCCGACGGGACGGCGCACGGGGACATCTATGGGCGAATGCGTGCCCAGTTGGTGAGGATGGCTGAGCCCTTGGATGCGGAGCGGGTTTCGGCGGAAGCCGGGCTCGCGACGAAGGTGGTGGCGTCTCCCTTGCTCGTCACGAGCTTCGCGCATGCGCCCACGAAACTGAGCCGGCAGGCATTTCAGGCCGCGATCCGAGAGGGCATCAACAGGTCCCATGATCTCTTCGTCCTTGCGAACGGCTATCGCGGGCCGGAAGTAATCGTGGTGTCCGTCACGAAGCTGAAGCCGGGCACTGCGGGTACCGTCGATGTCACAGACCACGACCTCATCGAGCTGAGCAACGCGATTCCGACTTCCGATCAGGTGAAGAAGGCTGTGGCGCACGAGTACTTTCACCTGGTTCAGAACATCAATCGCAATCGCGCGTCGGGGCTCTTCTACTACGACCAAGACGGTTGGTTTGTAGAGGGCACGGCAGCCTGGGCCATGGATGAGGTGTTCGATGAGATGCCAAGCTTGGATGACTACTACTATGCTCCGACGGTCGAGCGCTTCTGGAAGCCCCTGCTCAAACTGAGCAATCAACCCCCACGTACGGACACCTATCAGGCCGTTGCGTTTTGGAAATGGGCCGAGGCGAAGAACGCGGGCATCATCAAGCTGATAGTCGAAGACCAATTCGTCCGGACGCATGAGACGCTCCCAGGTGCGGAGGGTCCGATCGAGAACAACCAGTGGGTCGACTTCCTCACGTCGTTCAAGGCGCTATGGGCGGGCGCCGACTTCCTCGAGTTCGTGTACAACGCGCGCTACGTGAAGGACTTCGACACCGAAGAGATCGCACCCCGCGAGCTTTGGTCGTCGCACGCGGAGACGGCAGAACGCCTCGGCGCTCCAAAGCAGGTTATCACTGAGGCCGATACCGCCCTGGCGCGTCGCACGGACATCGCGCCGGGAAGCCTGGGAGACGCGGAGAGCAACCCCGCGCTGGTGGAGTTCGGGCTGTTGCCACATCTGAGCGCGCATGTGACGCGGTTTAGGAGCTTCGATCTGACCGGGACCTTGCACGTACGCTTTCCAAAAACCCAGGTGCCGGTCGACGCCCGCGTGATCATCATCGATGCGAAAAGCAAGGACCTCATCGAAAGCTCGACGGTGCGTGACCTCTCGAAAGAGCACGGCGATGTGACCCATGACTTCGACCCCGGTAAGGAGGCGATCGTCTTCGTCGTGGACCCGCAGTGGACTTACCCTCCGAGCACGACAAAGCTCCTCGCGACAATGAAGGCTTGGGTCGAAGACCGCTGCGGCGCGCTGCCCTCGAACGTGATCGACGTGACCGATGAAGACGAGCTCTACGCTGCGCTTACAACGGCGCCTGCTGGCTCGGCCATCCGTTTGTCTGCTGGGAGCTTCGCGCCGACAGCGACGACCTGGGCGCTTCCCAACGATGGGGGTGAATGGCCGGCGCATGTGCTCGCCAAGGACGTGACGCTCGCAGGGGCGGGCAAGGACCAGACGACAATCGCGATACGCGGCGACGAGTTCAGCTCGGTAGGCCTGACGACCTACGGCAACGTGACCCTTCGCGACCTCACCATCGATGCAGGGGCGTTTGCTGGCGTCACGGCCATCGCCGCGAAGGACCTCACGCTCTGCAACGTCGACGTTCAAACCTACGGGGGCGACGGGCTCTATTTCAACCAGTGGAGCGGGAACGGCGACGGCTTCCTCGGGATCTACAACTCGAGCCTCACCTTCGAGGGTAGCGAACGCCACGCGGGCATGGACCTCTACTGCGAAGAACAGTCAGGCAACCTCGGCGTCGAGATCCTCAACAGCGAGATCTCCGGCTGGTACATTGGCGTCGGCTACACGAACTACAGCGACAGCAGTTGCGCCGTCAGCTTGGCCACCGACTGCCAGGGCTTCAGCGACAACGAGCTTGCGAACGTGATGCATGT
>JAUXFZ010000242.1 GCA_030622585.1 Myxococcales bacterium | reverse complement strand
GCAGGGATACCGCTCGATTGGTGACCACCATTCTACTATTCCTACCACCGCCGACATGGATCCGCGGGACGGTCGCATCCTCGGCAAAACACGGGAGTGCGGGCTGCATCTTCCGCTGACCGAAGAGCAAAACCAGAGCCTCAAGTCGAGCGGCCTGTAAGAAGCTGGCCCATCACCGCGCTTTGCGTAACCTCACCTGGGGGCCGCGAACGGTGACTTTGCTTCGGCTTGTGCTCAGCGATCTGCATCTCGGGACGGGAACCCGGCGGGGACAACTGAACCCGCTCGAGGATTTCATTCACGATGATCGCCTGGTCGAGCTCCTTGGCTACTACGACGAGCTCGCCGGCTCCGACGGCAGCATCGAGCTGATTCTGAACGGGGACATCTTCGACCTGTTGAAGGTGAAGATCGCCGGTGAGTGGCCGATCGAGGTGACCGAAGACATCGCGATCGCCAAGTTGCAGCAGTGCCTCGACGGACACCCGAAGTTCGTGCTCGCGCTCCGCGAGTTTCTGCAGAAGCCGACCAATCGCGTGACCTATCTGCCAGGCAACCACGACCTCGAACTGTGGTTCGCCGGCGTGCAGGAGCTGTTTCTTCGATACGTGGCACCGGGCGACGCCGTAGAGCGCGTGCACTTCGTGACCTCGTCCGACACCTACTACCTTCCCGAAGGCATCCAGATCCGACACGGTCACCAGTTCGAGCGTATCCACCGCGTCGACTATTCGCAGATCACCCGTACTCGCCGGGACGGAACCGAAGTGTTGGCCCTGCCTTGGGGTAGCCTGTGGATCCTCGAAGTGATGAATCCCCTCAAAGAGATTCGAAGCCACATCGACCGCATCCAGCCGCTGAGCCGATTCCTCTGGTCGTCAGCGTTTTTGGACCCAGGCTTTGTCTTCAAGTTCCTGTGGCGCTCAACGCTCTACTTCCTCCGATACCGCATCTTCACCATTCAAGCTTGGCGCGACCGCATCATGAATTTCCCGCGACTGGTTCGCGAAGAACTCCTCGAGCTCACGAGCGGCGGCTACGACGAACGAGCAATTCGAGCACTCAACAAGATTCGAGGCGCCCACACCCTCATCGTCGGCCACAGCCACGGCCCAAGATTCCTCCAACTCCCCAACGACCGCATCCTCGTCAACACCGGCACCTGGGTAAAAATGATCAACTTGGACCTCCAGCACCTCGGCCAAGACAGCGGCTTGACCTACGCCGTCATCACCTACGACAACAACGGCAAACCCGAAACCACCTTGATGAAATGGCAGGGAGCCCACGAGGCCTGCGAAGCCATCCCCTACGCCGATTGAGCACACACGCGCGGGGCGCGGCGCAGCGTGAGACGCGGGCCCCCGCGGACTGGGCAACCGGGGCGCGTTTCGTCGGGGCGTGATCTGGCCCGCGGATTGCAATGCTTTTTAGTAGTGCCCCGCACTCGTGCACTCGTTCCAGAGGTAATGTCAGTGATTACAGCTAGTTACGTCGCGTCACAAAGTTCGGACGACTTGTCATCTCGTGACATAGTGTCAACACAGTTTGCCAGAGAGTCCCGCATGACCGATTCAACCGAAATCTCGGTTCTCGTCGTCGACGACGAGGCGCCCAACATCGACTCCCTTCGACGGATCTTCGAGCGCGAGGGCTTCTCCGTGCTCACCGCAACGAGCGGGCGAAACGCGCTCGACGTGTGCCGGCATCAGCCGGTGCACGTCGTGGTCAGCGACCTGATGATGCCGGGCATGAACGGCATCGAGCTCGTCAAAGCGCTCAAGACGATTGTTCCGGAGGCCGAGGTCGTGCTGATGACCGCCTTCGGCACCGTGGAGAAGGCGGTCGAAGCCATGCGCGCGGGAGCCTATGACTTCGTCGAGAAACCTCTGAAGCGGTTGCAGATGGTCAAGACGGTTCGCAAAGCAGCGGAGCGTCACCAACTCGTGGTCGAGAACAAAGACCTCCGGCAACAGCTGTCGCAACTCAGCGACCGAAGCATCATCGGCTCAGCGGCGTCGCTTCGAAGCGCGCTCGAGATCGCGACACAGGCAGCCCCTTCGTCCGCCAACGTCCTGATCCTCGGCGAGAGCGGAACCGGCAAGGAGCTGCTCGCGCGCTTCATTCACGAACGAAGCGGCAGAAACAAGTTCGTCGGCGTCAACCTCTCCGCCCTCCCCGAGACGATCGTCGAGTCAGAACTTTTCGGCCATGAAAAAGGAGCGTTTACAGGTGCCATCGCGCGACGCGGAGGACGCATCTCGGAGGCTGAAGGCGGGACGCTGTTCCTGGATGAAATCGGCGAGCTATCGGCTGCGGTGCAGGTCAAGCTGCTGCGAGTTCTTCAAGATGGCGAGTATCAGCCCCTGGGCGGCCAAACCAAGAGGGCGGACTTCCGGCTCATCGCCGCCACGAATCGCGACCTTCACGCCGCGGTGGAGAGTGGAGAGTTTCGCGAAGATCTGTACTACAGGCTCAACGTGATCGCGCTGACCAGCCCACCCCTGCGTGCGCGACGCGAAGACATACCACTGCTGGCTGAGCACTTCGTCGAGACGTACTGCGCCAAGAACAAGAAGCAACCTCTGGCGGTAGACCGCGAAGCCATTCAGCAACTCGTCGCATACGATTGGCCGGGCAATGTTCGAGAGCTTCAAAACGTGATCGAGCGGGCGGTCGTTCTAAACAAGAGTGGCGCCATCAAGCTCGCCGATCTGCCCGATCCTGTTGCGCGCGCCGAACCCCAGGTCGACGCCTTCAGCTTCCCGGTTGGAACCCCCTTGAGCGAAGTCGAGCGACGGGTGATCCAGGGCACGTTGCAACACACTTCGGGCGACAAGCAGCTCGCCGCGCAACTCCTCGGAATTTCAGCGCGTACGATCTATCGCAAGCTTGGCGCCGAGAAGGGCGACGAGGCTGCCTGAACGGGGGTGCCCCCCTGGGTGTCATTTTGTCAATTGGGAGGGATCAACCCCGTCACGTTGTCCATACGGGCACGCGTGAATTGGTCTCGCATGCCTGAAATTACTGCGATTTTTCTCTGTCCGGTTCGGCACGGGCGTTGCTCTAGTAACCAGCGGTGGCAACTCCGCGCGAACGACGGATCTCGACTGCGATTATCCTCGCAACGCTGGCCCTGTGCGCTTTCTTCCTGGCGCAGGGGACGACCAGCGTTCTGGCGTCGGAGTTGCTCGCGTCGGACCCCAGTGCGCAGCAGCCACCGAGCAGGCCTGGTCCAACGAACACCGCCGCGTTCGAGCGCAAGCGGGACGCCGCCATCATCCTGCGGAGAAACATTTTCGACTCGGCGCGGGGCGACCTGACGGCGGAGCCACTTCCCGAGGCAGCGGTGGGCCCCGATGGTGAACCGTTGGAAGAATGGGATCCTGACCAGCCTGCCCCGAGCTGCACGGGCAAGTTGCGCCTCGTCGGTTCGGTGGTGAGCCCAGGTCATCCTGAATGGTCCTTCGCGGCGATCGCAGGGTCGAGCGATGGGAAGACAATGCTCTACCGCGAAGGCTCCAGCGTCGACGGCTCACGTGTGTTGGCGGTGCACTCCGCGAGCGTCATCGTGAGCGGGTCGGGCGGCGCATGCCAACTGCTGATGTTCGAAGAGGAAGAGGGAGCCGCCAAGCGGCCGGCGAGGCCAGCCAAGGAGGCCACACCTGCGAACAAGGCGGCACGAGGGCGCAACGCAGGACTCACCGATGCAGAGCTCGACGACGGCATTGAAAAGGTCAGCGACACCAAGTTCAACATCCAACGGAGCTTGGTCGACAAAGCACTAGCGAATCAGGGCAGCCTGATGAAAGCCGCGCGCGTCATTCCGCACGACGAGAATGGGCGTGTCGTCGGCGTCAAGCTCTACGGCATTCGCCGAACCAGCTTGCTCGGCCGTCTCGGAGTGCGCAACGGCGACATGCTGCGGACGATCAACGGTTTCGACATGACGAGCCCAGACACCGCACTCGAAGCGTATTCGGTCTTGAGGACCGCCAACAAGCTGACACTCGCGATCAAGCGGCAGAACAACGAAATGACCATCGAGTACAACATTGAATGAGACGCCACCTAAGGAATGCAGGCGGGGAATGAATCGTGATTTCTAGAATACAGATCATTTGCTTGGTCGTCGGCTCTCTGTTGCTGAGCACGGGACACGAGGCGACAGCCCAACGAGACGAAGCGAAACCGGCAACCCCACCTACACGGCTTCCTAGCTCGCCGGTGCCTCTTCGACCGGCACCTCGAATCAACCCGAAGGCCGATCTCCCCGCGGAAGAACCCGAGGAGTTCGAGAACGAGCTGCCACAGTTCGAGACCGGTGTGGAATTCAAGCCGATGTCCCCGCGCACCCGGGTGACGTTCAACCTCGAGGACGCGGAGCTCCCCGACTTGGTTCGCCTGATCTCGAACATGACCGGGCGCCGGTTCATCCTGCCGACGAAGCTTCGCGCGATCAAAGCAACGGTGTTTGCGCCTACCAAGGTCACGGTGGCAGAGGCGTACCAGGCGTTCTTGTCGGTGCTCGAAGTAAACGGATTCACGGTTGTGCCGGCGGGTCGGTACCTCAAGATCGTAGAATCGGCACAGATCGAGCGGCAAACGATTCCATTGTACGAAAATGGAAGCGCCGTCCCGGCTACCGACCGTTTCGTCACGCGCATTCACCACTTGGAGCACGTCACCGCCGAAGATGTCACCAGTCTGCTCGCGCGCTTCGCGTCCAAGACGGCAAACATCACGTCGTACGCCCCGACCAACATGCTGATCATGACTGATACCGGAGCCCAGATCCGTCGCATGCTCCGTCTAATCGATCTACTCGACCTCCCACGTAGCGGCACGCAGACGTGGATTGAGCCGATTCACCACGCAAACGCGTCGGAGATCGCCACTAAGCTGCTGGAGATCTTCGCGGTCGACACAGGAGTTACCAAACCCAAAACACCATCGCGAACCTCGGCGAAAAAGGGAGCCACGGCGCCGAAGGTGCTGGGCGCCGGTGCGGCAGAGCCGACCATCCGGAACATCAT
>JAUXFZ010000049.1 GCA_030622585.1 Myxococcales bacterium | reverse complement strand
TTGAGGTACGGCGTGAGTGCCTGGGTGCCGTGTGGCCGGAGCCGAACGCGCGCAACGAGCGACTCCTGCGTGTCCGCCTCGAAGTACACTCGACCCCGCATCCCCACGTGGGCGTAGCTGGTGTCGCCGTCGACCCCCTTGCCGACCCAGCCACTTCGCCAATCGCCTACGGTGTACTTCGACTGCGCCGGAGTGCCGAAGTCGATGTACCAACCGCCGTCATTGATGTCGGCGAGGTGGCGAAGCGCGGTCAGATCCGAATGCGCCTCGAGCCCCACGAACGGGTCGCTCTTGGAGCTTCCTCGGCTACACCCCAGGGCCATGGCGAGGGTTATGATCACCAGCAAACAGAATCGCATCGGCCGCCTTCCTCCCGTGCCCGGGCGGCCGTTTTTGCGCCTCTTTGCGACCCCCAGCAACCTTGCTGCGGTTAGCACGCAGCTTCAGCGAGCGTCAACTAAAGCACCCGCGCGAACGAGGATGCTCGAGGCCCGGGTCGCACCGGACTTCACGTAGTAGAAACGATCGATCGACTTGGCCTCTGTCCGGTAGCGCACCGCATGGATGCCCTGGTCGAGCACAAGCGTCACCGGAAGCGCGCCTCGGTCGAGCCCATCGATGCTGACACTTACTTCGCTCGAGCCGCTCAGCTCCAAGACCCCTTGTCCACCGCGGACACCCAACGCCGGGTCGACCCGCGGGCGGAGGTCTCCCGAGAAAGCCGACAGGCGCGTGCTGCGGGAGGGAGCCTCGGCCCTCGGAGGCGGCGTAGGCTCGCCCACAGGCGACCCCGTCGGCCCGCCTCCGGGAGTCCGCTGGCCCCAGAGAAGGAAACCCACGGTCAGGACCAACAGCGTGGCAAACGCCAAGCCCAATAAGCGTGGCATGGTGCGCAGTTCCACCCCGAACCCAGAGCCACTCTCACTACCAGCCGCCTCGGTGCTCGTGCTCCGGCGCCAGATCGGGTGGGCCGATCCCGGCGCGTGGGTGGCGGGTTCCCGGTGCATCGCAACCGCCGACTGCGCTCTGATGTTCTCTCGTTCGACGGGCTCAGCCACGCGCCGGTAGTCTTGCCCGCGCTCCGAAGCGATCAACTCCCGGCTGCGCCCCCGCGAGGGCTCGACGGTGAGCCCCTCGTCAGAGCCTGCCTCAGGGACCTGCACGTTCTGGATCGCCCCCTGCCGAGCCAGCGTCACCAGCACCGCGTCGACCAACCCCCGGGATCCGGCCCCCGACTCCCACAGCGCGTTGGGCGGCTCACCCGCAACCAGGCGCGCGATCAGTCGCTGCACCGCGATCGGAGAATGGCGTACGTAGGTGCTCAGAACATCCTGGTCGAGCTCCACGCGCCAGTCCGACTGTGTGGCGATGGTACCCAGCAGAACGCCGAGCCGGCGGGTGGCCTCCGCGAACGCCGTATCCAGTGATGGCCGCTCGTCTCCCCGTTCTGCGCCGGAGCCCTCGGCGACGACGAATCGACCGGAGGTCATTCCTACGAGGGACGGAAACGCCGCCTCATCCTGTGTGACCGCACCATCGATGGCCGTCCGGGTCACGGCGACGATGTGTCCCGCGTGAAGCTCGAGGTCGAAGAGGCTCCACGGGTCCTGAAGGACCATCGTCGCATCGGGACGAAGCCGCCGGACGTACCGCAACAGCCCTGAGACGCCGAGCTCCTCCAGATCACCACTCGCCTCCACATCGCTCTTCAGCCATTCCTCGAGGCGCATGATCGGTTCGAGCCCACGGGACACTCGATCGAGAATCTCTTCTGCCGAAGCGCGACCCGGCAACAGGACTACAGGGACGCCGTCGAGCGCCGGCTCGCGCCGAAGAGCAGCACACATTCCAGGGCCATCGAGACGTGGCATCTCCATGGCGGACAGGACCAAATCCGGTGCATCGTCGCGAGCGAGAGTCAGCCCATGGACGCCGTCGCGAGCCTCGATGACGCGGGCGCCCGCCTCGCGAAGAACTCCCACGTAGAACCAGCGAACCTCAGCTTCGGCCTCGGCCACCAGCACGCGGCGTCCGCGAAGGCTCACTTTGACCGGCGGCAACTCCTGGTCCTGCACGACCTGATGAGTGCCAGATTGGCTCGGCATGGCCGCGAGGGTGTCGTACCGCCAGGCCAAGACCCGCACCGCGACCAGGGAGGCGGGCCCAAAGGAGTCCTGCTCGAGCCGGGACAGCGCCTCGGTGAGAGCCGCATCGAGATGGACGAGCCCGAGCTCGCGGGCCGACTCCCACAGGTGGCGAAGGTGTTCTGCAAGCGCTCCCTGGGCAGCTTCGTCCCCCGGAGAGACGCTCAGCGCTTCCGTTAACCGGACTGTTTCCAGGGACTTGGCGGTCAAAGTTTGGATGAATTTGGCGTTTGGGAACGTCGGACCCGAGTCGCCGGAAGCACTTGCCACCTGCGCAGTGTACGCGTCCGGGCGATTTCTTCGAGCACCAAGTCGGTTGCCCCGGCAAAGGGGCCGACGTACGGACGAGCGTGGATTTCGTCGATGAGGTAACGCTGGAGGTCGCGGCAGGCGACGGTGGGAAGGGCGCCGTGGCCTTTCGCCGGGAGAAGTTCATGCCCCTCGGCGGGCCGTCGGGAGGCGATGGTGGACGCGGCGGGAGCGTGGTTCTCGTCGCGCACGATCGATTCTCCACCTTGTTCGACCTTCGCTATCGCAGAATCGTTCGTGCCGAGCGTGGCGAGGACGGCCGGGGCAAGGACCAGTTCGGCAAAGCGGGCAAGGACGTCCGGATCGAGGTCCCGGTGGGGACCCAGATCTACGACCAGGAGAGCGACGCGCTGCTCGGAGACCTTCACGAGTCGGGGGCCGAGTTCGTGATCGCACAGGGCGGCAAAGGCGGTAGAGGCAATATCAAGTTCGCCACGCCACACGATCGGGCGCCGCGACGTTCGCAACCCGGCATCCCCGGCGAGCGCAAGAAGATCCGGCTCGTCCTCAAGCTGCTCGCCGATGTCGGCATCGTGGGCTTCCCGAACGTCGGAAAGAGCACCTTCATCGCCACGGTCTCCCGAGCGCGCCCCAAAGTCGCCGACTATCCGTTTACGACATTGGTTCCGAACCTCGGGGTCGTGTCGCTCGGTGTCGATCGAACGTTCGTCATCGCTGACATCCCAGGGATCATCGAAGGCGCCTCCGAAGGCGCTGGCCTGGGCCTCCGCTTCCTCAAGCACGTCGAGCGAACCGAGGTCCTCCTGCACATGCTGAGCGTAGACCCTGACCCGGAGCGCGAGCCCGTCGCCGACTTCGACGCCCTCATGGCCGAGCTCGGGCGGTTCGACCCGAGCCTGCTGGAGCGGCCCATGGTGGTGGCGGTGAGCAAGTGCGACCTGCCGGAGGCTCACGAGGCCTACGAAGAGGTCCGGAAAGCTCTCGAGCCGCGCGGCTTTCAGGTCTTCGAGATCAGCTCGGCAACCAACGAGGGGCTCACGCCACTGCTCGAAACCCTCGAAGCTATTCTGAATCGGCCAGACGACGCCTGAGCTCGGCCGCGGCCCATCCTGCCGCTTCGCGCACCACTTCGGAAGCGTGGCTCCGCCTCGCGTCGTCCAGCACCGGCAGGTGAAGCTCCGCGCCACGGTTCCCCAGTACCAGCGCGATGTTGCGAGCTAAACCTTCGTACCGCGCGCGCTTGATCGGTGAACCTTCAGCCCAGGCGCGAAACCCATCTTCAGTCATCTGAAGCAGCTTCGCCGCATCGATCCCCGTCCACCGATCCCCTGGCTCGAAGGCGTCGAGTGAACCGTCCGCTGCGCCCGAGGTGTGATTGTACGGACACACGTCTTGGCACACGTCGCAGCCAAAGGCCCACGGGCCGAGCGCTTGGCGGTGCTCGGTCGGAATCGCTCCGCGGTGCTCGATCGTCAGATACGAGATGCACTTGCGGGCATCGAGCGTCCGCGGCGCGGAGAACGCCCGCGTCGGGCATGCGTCGAGACAGAGGGTGCAGCTTCCGCATCGGCGGCCCATCGGCTCGTCTGGGGTCAGGGGCGCGGTCGTGACGACACAGGCCAGGAAGGCGTGCGAACCCATGCCGGGCACGATCAGACAACAGTTCTTGCCGACGAAGCCCACGCCCGCACGCTCGGCCCATGCGCGCTCGAACACGGGCTTTGAGTCCACTGCCACCCGGGCCACGAAGCCCGCCTCTTGCAGCACGCGCGCCACCTTCCGGCTCTTCTTCGTCAGCACGTTGTGGTAGTCGCGGCCCATCGCGTACTTCGCGATTCGCGCGGGCGGCGGTCCCTCGTAACCGTGACGCCGGACGTAAGGCGCGGCCATCACGATGACGCTCTGCGCGTTTTCGAGCATCTTTGGGTCCCGCGGGTCCTTGCGGACCGAGGCGGTCGTCGCCATCCACGACATCTGCCCGTGACGCCCGGCGGCAAGCCACTCGTCGAGATGCGAGGCCTCTTCTTCGAGCGCCCGTGCTACCGCGATGCCGACGCGCGCGAAACCAACCGCCTCGGCCTCTGCTTTGACCTGCGCGGTCAGGTCCGCGTCTTGGCTCATCCGAGTCCGGAGCCGGGCGCTGGGGGCGGCGCCTGCGGGACGTGCTCTTCATGTTCCCGTGGCTGCGCGGGCGGAGACTTCTCGGGGGGCCGCTTAGGCTCGTCCTCTTCTCTCGATTCCTCGTCGCGAGTCTTCCAGGTCGGGCGCGCGTCGGCCGGAACGACGGTCTCCCAGTCGGGCGCATCGGTCAGACCATGCTCTTGCTCCGGCATGCCCCTTGGATGCGGAAGGATGTACGGCTCGGCGTTGAACGTGCCGCACTGACGCTGGTTTCGATAGAAGCCCCAGTGAAAATACACGCGCCCATCCCCGCTCAGAATGGACGACGGCGCGGGCGGGTACGGCTGCCCACGCAGGACCGAGTTGAACGCGCCGAAATCGAATGGCAGTAGTCCGCTCGAGCGAACCACCCCGATGCGATGCACGGAGCCGTCGCGATTGAGCACGATCTCGAGCTTTGTCATCAGCGAGGGGTCCTGGTACGGGCTTCCGCCGATAGGGAGACTCCTCAAGAATCGTTCGGCAAACTGCTGGTGGATGCGTCGATGCACCTTGGCGATGTAGCTGGCGAAGGGCGATGCCGCGGCATTGAGCGCCGTCGTCGCTCCAGGCTTCACGCCAGGGGCGTAGTTCTCGATCGCGGCCCGGAACTCGTTCCAGGTCTTTTCGCGCGCGATGCCCCGCTGGGAGGACTTGCGTTCGGCGATGTACGCGCGGCGATCCTCTTCGAGCTTGTCCGAGCCGACCGCCCCTTCGTATTGCGACCAAGTGATCTTACCGCCGGGCCCACGGCCCTTCGCACGTTCGCCACCGCCCTGCCCTGCACGGCTCGGTCGGCGAATGCTGAACGTCCCCGCTGCGTCGGTGATGGTAATCGTGTCGTCAGCCCGCTCACCCGCCCGGTCATCCGACGTAGTCGACTGCTTCCCGTCCGACGCCTGGCGCGCGACGCGTTCGGCCTTGATCGGGTCAGCTTCGATCGCCTTGTCCGGGCGCTTGCGCTTGGCTTCTTCTTCGGTGACCTTGCGCGCGTCGCTTCCCTCCTTGTTTCGAGCCTCGGCAACCTCCTGCTCGCGGGAGTTGCCCCGCTCTTCCAGCGTGTCGGACGCCTTCTGTTGGCGGCCGGGGGACGGAACCGCATCGTCACGAATCATGTTGCGAATCCGGGCGACAGTTTGCTCGGTGACCTGATTGTTCTGCTCCGCGAGGAACTGCGCATCGTCGGGCGGCTCTACATCGGGGTTGGTGCTGTGCTGCTGCACCGCTTGTCGCGCTCGCTCGGGGCGGGGAGGCGGAGGCTTCTGCGCTGCCTTGGTCTGCGCCGCGACAGCCTGCGCCACACGCTCGCGCTTCGCCTTCTCACGCTGGCGCGCCTTCTGGCGGGCACGCTTGGGCTTTGTCTGTTCCGAGACCTCGAAATCGACCTCGACCGGATCGTAGTGCTGGGCCTTCCGCGCCGCCTCCTCGTCCGCCGTCTTCAAGCGATCAGCAAGCCCGCCGAGCACGTCGTAGACAGGCAGATGCACCAGGAGCGATGCGATCAACGCAAGCCCAAAGGCGATGACGACTGGTTCTCGGTAACGACGGCGCACGGAAGCTCTCAGGGGGGTAAATGCACTTCCCCCATGTAGGGTTACATCGCCCCCGGCAGCGAGCAAAGACTCGACGAGGCGTCAACGGCTGCGAGCGGTGGGGACGCTCCGGGACCCGCTAAAGCCCCCCGAAGATGGCCTACCAAAGCCCCCAGGGCGCCCAGCGCTCGAACGCGATGTCCCGAAACTGGGACGCCCCACGCTCGGGCGACCGAAACTGCCTCCTCTCGACGGGCTGGGGCTCGATCGGCCAACGCTCGGACGACCGGAGCTGCCTCGTGTCGACGGGCGGGGACTTGGGCGGCCGACGCTCGGACGAGCAGCGCTCGGGCGCCGCACGCCACCGGTGCGAGTCGGGGCCGTGCTGGGCCGGCCCAATGAACTTCTCGAGGGCGGCGTCGATGGAGGCCGCCTGACGCTCCCTGTGCGGGTTGGGCTAGCGCGAGGAGAACGGACGACGGCGCCACTCGGGCGTGACCGCGGAGCCGTCCTGGTGAACGTCGGTCGAGTGCCGACACGGCCGACAGTGCCGGTGCGTATCGTCGAGGTCGGAGGGCGGCCGACCACGGTGGTCCTCGTGGTCCGCGTAGGGGTCGGGCGCGCACGGCCGACGGTGTCGACCCGATTCACGCTGGGTCGTGTTCGTGTCACGGTCCCCGTTCGAGTCGGAGTTGTGCCCACACGCCCGACGACGGTGGTACGCCCGTACGTCGTCGGAGGGCGACGTCCGACCGTCGTGGTGCGCCCGCCCGTGTGGCCGGGACGAGCTAGGACGCCGCGCCGCGGAACCGGTGTCGTGCGAACGGCCGGCGGTCGCCGCGGCAAAGCTCTGTGTACCGGGACCGGGTGACGCGTGCGGTAGTACGGATGATGGTAGGGCGGATACCAGTGCCACGGGCGATAGTAACCAAAACCGACGTACACGCCGTAGGGCCGGTAGTATCCCGGCACGAACCACCACACGCTCGAGTAGTAGTCCCAGCGAGGCTGCACGAAGACATAGTTAACGCGTTCAACGACGCAATGCCCCTCCACCCACACGTAGTCGCCATCCGTGTAGGCCCAGTAGGGATCGACCCAAATCCCCTCGACGCAGGGGACCACCGATTGTTCCACAACGACGGTTTGCGGTGATGGTGGAGCGGCCGCCGTGGCAGCCGTAGGCGCGGGCTCTTGAACCACGATGACGGTCTCCCCGTCGATTTGCTCTGTCGCGCCGGACTCCGCCTCGATGATCACATAAGTCGTCGGCTCGGCCGCCTCGCTCTCCTGCCCCGCTCGAGGGTAACCATCGTGTGACACGTCGAGCTCATAGGTCGGGCAGTAGCCATCGGGTCCGTCGTAGTCGGCACCCGCCGGAACCGTCGCGATCGTGGCGACCGACATTGCACACACCGCCGTGAGCCGAACTAGAAAATCCATGAGTCCTCCTTGATCTGTACGTCTGCTCGGTCCGGCAGTCACCCCCCAATCGCTGAGCAGCGTCGGGCCGCTCGACACGACGCGCATAAAGTGCTTGGGTTTCGGCAATTCTGATGACCTCACGAGAAATAGACGCACAGACGGCCGAACTTCTTCAACGCTTCGGATTTGAGGATATCCCCTTCAAATCGCTGAGAGAGCGCTTGGCGCGCGGCGAGCTCGGAGAGGCCCAAAACCGGATCGCCGACGGCGTCGAGCCCCCAGACGAAGGCGATCTGCGAGCGCTCCCGCCGCTTGGCGGCGAGGTGCGGCGGGCACTGACGGACCGGGGGGAAGATGCCATGCGGCAGGGCCAGGTCGCGGCCGTGATCTTGGCAGGCGGCATGGCGACCCGGTTTGGCGGGGTCGTCAAAGCGGCTGTGGAGGTGCTCGATGGTCAGTCGTTCCTGGAGCTGAAGCTCAGGGACATCACCGCCGTGGCGGAGCGGGCAAACGCGACGATCCCGGTCTACCTCATGACGAGCTTTGCGACCGACGAAGCGATTCGACAGATGGCAGAGCCGCTCAGCACACAACGCTGCCCCATCAAGACATTCCCACAGTTCATCTCGCTTCGCGTCACACCCGAAGGCGAGCTCTTCGAAGATAGCTCGGGCGCCCTATCCTCTCACGCACCGGGCCACGGTGACCTCACATTCGCGCTTCGGCGCTCTGGCATCCTGAAGGACTTTCGCGATCGCGGGGGCCGCGTACTGATGATGTCCAACGTCGACAACCTGACGGCCACGCTCGATCCGGCCATCATCGGTGCACACCTCGAGTCGGGCGCCGCCCTGACTGCGGAAATGGCGCCGAAAGAACCTGGCGACAAAGGCGGAGCCCCGGCGCGAGTCGGCGGAAAGGCCCAGATCGTGGAAGCGTTTCGCTTTCCCGAAGAATTCGATCAGGAACGCATCCCCGTCTTCAACACCAACACGTTCGTGCTCGATGCGGCCGCCATCGATGTGGACTTTCCGCTCACCTGGTTCGCGGTGAACAAGACCGTAGACGGAAAGGCCGCGGTGCAGTTCGAGCGCCTGGTCGGTGAGTTGACCGCTTTCCTCGACTCCGCGTTCTTGCGTGTCGAGCGGCACGGCCCGGACGCGCGGTTTCAGCCCATCAAGACGCCCGAAGACATCGACAAAGAGCTTCCCGACATCGTAAAAGCCCTCAAGGCTCGCGGCAGCCTCTAGTCTGCGGATCGCGGGCCGTCGCCGTGGAATGCGAGTTGGCCGCACGCGGCTGCCACGTCGTCGCCCCGCGTCTTTCGAACGAACACCGAGAGCCCTCGGCGCGTCAGTTGCTCTTGGAAACGCGTGACGTGGCTCGAATCGGGAGCCGTCAGATCAGACCCGGAAATAGGGTTCATCGGGATGAGGTTCACCTTCACCGGGATGCCGCGGAGAAGCTCGACCATCCCGTTCGCGTCCCGAAGCGAGTCGTTCACGCCCTTGATCAGGGTGTATTCAATGGTGATTCGCTGGCGCTTCGGCATGGGATAGCGTCGTAGTGCGTCGGTCAGTTCAGCGAGACCGTGCTTGCGGTTCACCGGCATGATCGCGCTTCGGTCCTCATCGCGCACCGCGTGAAGGGAGACCGCGAGCTGCACACGACCGTCGAAGTCCTTTCCGAGGCGATCGATTTGCTTGACGAGCCCGCTCGTCGACACCGTGACGCGCCGTTTGGAAAGATCGAGGCCGTCCGGGTGCGTGATGAGCACGAGTGCGCGCGCGACTGCGTCGTAGTTGTGGAGGGGCTCACCCATTCCCATGAAGACCACGTTGCGAATCCGCTGATCGGGCCGAATCTCGCGACGACCGAGTAGCACCTGCGCGACGATCTCCGCGTCGCTCATCTGGCGCTTCAAGCCCGCGACACCGGAAGCACAGAACACACAACCCATCGCGCACCCGACCTGGCTCGAGATGCACTGGGTGACCATGCGGTCATCGCGGAGTGCCGGAATCAATACCGTCTCGACCCTCTCGCCGTCCAGCATCCCCACCACTAGCTTCTTGGTCTGGTCGGCCGACTCGTGCTCCGTGACGATGGCGATCGGCCAGCCCAGGCCCTCCTCTTTCATGCGCTCGCGCAGAGACTTCGGCAGATTGCTCATTTCGTCCGGGTCGAGAACGCCCCGGCGATGGATCCAGTCGAAGATCTGCTTACCCCGATACACGGGTTCACCCCACGCGCGCACGCACTCTTCCCACTCGGCAGGCAAGCGCGCGACAGGGTGGGACGGGGCGATCAACGCATCGGCTCGAAGCTTCACGACCCTGAGCGGTGCCAGAGTTGCGACCACCGCGCAATCGCGGGGCGCAGACGGCTGCAGAAGCGGACGAATTGCGATATGAAGTCGCCATGCGGTTTGTTTCTCTTTTGGCGCTTCTTTCGATCCTGGATTTTGGTTGCAGCAGTACTGAGCACAGCGGCTCCGGTGGAAGAGG
>JAUXFZ010000320.1 GCA_030622585.1 Myxococcales bacterium | reverse complement strand
GAACGCGAGGCGCACTTCATGGCGTCGCTTCAGCACGAGAACATCCTACACGTCATCGACTTCATCAAAGACGGTCGGTCGATGTTCATCATCATGGAGTACGTCGATGGGATCGACCTCTACGATTTGCTCGAGCGCTCGCCACGACTGCCAGCGGACATCGCTGCCATCATCACGCTGCAACTCGCCCGCGGTCTCGACTATGCGCACTTCCGCGGGATCATTCACCGCGATATCAAACCTGCGAACATCATGGTGTCGATGCAGGGCGACGTGAAGCTGATGGACTTCGGCATCGCGCGCCATGAGCACTTCGGCGATTTGACCGAAACCGGCACGGGCCTCGGAACTCCGAGCTACATGAGCCCCGAGCAGATTCTCGGTGACAAGTTGGACTTCCGCAGTGACATTTTCTCGGTGGGCATCGTGCTCTACCAAATGCTCACAGGGCGCAAGCCGTTCGTCGAAGACGAAAGCCGCACCGTGATGCAGAAGATCCGGCTCGATCGGTACGAGTTGCCGAAGAAGCTCAGCGTCGACGTGCCTCGCAAGTTGGAGCGGATCATGGCGCGATGCCTGCAGAAAATGCCGGCGAATCGTTATCCGACGACCCAGGCGATCATCGACGATCTCAACGAGTTTCTCGCGCCGCGTGTGCCAATGAGCCACAACGCCCGACTGGTCATGTTCCTGAACGAGATCGGGGTCATGAGCGGCGACCAGACCGATGAGGTGCTCTCCGCCGTTGCGCCGCGGGTGCTTCGGAGCGGCCGCCGCGACGCGGGTTTCCTACGAAGTATCGCGAAGTGGCAAGCGGCCGCTCTCGGCGCATTGCTCGTCTCGGGGCTGACCGCCCAGGTGGCAAGTGGACGTTGGTCCGGGCCGTCGCTGGGGCAAGCTCCTGCCGCACTCAACCCCGCGGAGGCTGGGTATCTCACCGTCAGCGCCGACCCGTGGGCACACGTGTACGTAGACGGGCAGCGCGTACTGACGACGCCCGCCGCACTGGCGATCCCGCTCGCACCAGGTCGACACTACGTGAAGTACACCAACCCGTATTTCGCGCCCGTTGAGCACGAGGTGGTCGTCCAAGAGGGCAGCACGGTGCACGACCGGGCGACTCTCTCCGAGCCGAGTGCAGGCACGGCCGATCCGGAGGAAAACCCGTGAGGCGCGTGCTCACCTCGGTGGTATTGGCCAGCGTGCTCACGGTGTCGTCGTCCGGCGCTCGCGCGCAGGCGGTCTATACGCATGCGGTGCAGGAGGGCGACACCCTCGCCTCGATCGCACAGCGCTACTACGGCGACCCTACCCGCGAGGCGGTCTTGCGGGAGGCGAACCGCATGAAAGAATCGGGCGTCGATAGTTTGCTGCCGGGAAGCTGGATTTTCATTCCGATGGTGACCTTCTACCGGGTCGGGGAAGACGAGACTTGGAAGTCGCTCGCCTCGCGATTCTTCGGGCGCGAAACGCGGGCGGCGACTTTGATCGAGGCCAACAATGGCAACCGCCGGGTCAACCCGGATGCGGGCGCCGAGTTGCTGGTCCCCTACCCGCTGCGCCACGTCGTGAGCCCGGGTGAAACCCTCGCGAAGATCGCGAAGATGTATATGCCGGACAGCCCTTTGTCGCTGAAGCGCATTCGACGCTTCAACGCCGGCGCTCGGATCGAACGCGGGCGGGTCGTTCTGGTTCCGCTGTTTGACCTGCGTCTTGCCGGCGAGGGGCGCGCCGAAGCGTCCGAAGCCTTCGCGCGCGCCGCGGGGGGTGGCGCTGCCAAAGCCGCTCAAGACGAAGTCGAGAGCTCGCTACCAGAGCTCATTCAGCAGGTGAAGAAGGCGGAGTTCGCAGAAGCGGTATCTCTCGGGAACCGCCTCCTCGGCACGCCGAGCCTCACGTCGACGCAGCTGGTGACGATTCAGAAGGAGCTCGCCGTCGCCTATGTCGCGCTCGACCGGACGGACCTCGCCGAAGCGTCCTTTCGCGCGGCCCTCGCGCTGCAGCCGAACCTCGAGCTCGACACGGTTCGCACTTCACCCCGTGTCCTCGAAGCGTTCAATCGGGCCAAGCAACCAGAGAAGTTGTAGCCGCGGCTACTTCTTCTTCTTGAGCTTTTTGGGCTTGTACTTTGCCGGGCGATCGTCTCCGGCGTCTTGGGGCGTCGCTGAGCCGCCGGATGCGGCCGCCCCTTCGAGCGCCCACGGTGGCAGCTGGATGTCGCCGTTCTGCGCTGCCTGTTTCCTGAGGTGGATGTACGCGATGATGCACACCGGAATGATGGCCAGCGAAATCAGCTGTGATGTGGAGAATCCGAACGCAAATCCTCGTTCCGGGTCGTCTCGTACGTACTCGATGAGGAACCGCCACAAACCGTAGATCCCTGCGACCGTGACGAGCACCTGGCCGCGGAATTTCCGATGGGTGAGCAGCCAGACCGAGAAGAGGAACAAGACCAGTCCGAAGGCCGACTCGTAGATCTGCGTCGGATGCACGGCTAGCGAGCTCACGCGATCGACCATCAAGTCGGGGTATTCCTGAAGGTGATGTTGATAGGCAGGGGATCCGTTGATCGTTTGGTCACAAGCGAAGGTTGGAAACGCCTCGGTATCCCACTTCGGGAACGTGCCGGCGGAACTCAGCCAGCTCGGTGCGCCGCCCTCGAGCGGGCGCCCGTAGTCGCAACCGTAGAGGTAACACCCAATTCGCGTGAACATCAGCCCGGAAGCAAGCGTCGGTGCCGCGACGTCCGCGAAGGGAAGCAAGGGGATCTTCTTGATTCGCCAGAACGTCAGCGCCGTCACGAAGCCGCCGAGGAAACCGCCGTACGCCACCAACCCGCCGGAACGAAGATCGAACCACGAACCGAAGCTCTCGTACGAGTCGAGGTTGGTGAAGACGTACAGGAGGCGCGCGCCGATGATTGAGCCGACCGCGGTCCAAGTGAAGCAACTCGCCAGCAGCTCGCGGTCGTAGCCCTCGATCTTCTTGCCCATGTACATGATGAAGTACCAGGCAAAGAGCAGGCTGCTTCCCAACATCACGCCGTAGGCGTAGATGGGAATCGCGCCCCAGGGGGTAGGAATGCTGACTAGGACCGGATGCATTGGGCGGGAATCTCGCCGGGTTCGTGGCCGGGGTCAAGTGGGTTTGGTGAGGCGATGAGTGAGCTACGCATTCGAGAGCAGGACGGCGCGATCACCTTTGAAGTCCGTGTTGCGCCGCGCGCCCGCCGCAATCGCGTGATCGGCGTCCACGAAGGCGCCCTCAAAGTCGCGCTCACGGCGCCGCCCGTGGATGGGGCCGCCAATGACGCGCTGAGAAAGCTACTCGCCAAATCGCTTGGCGTGGCCAAGTCCGATGTCGAGATCGTCCGCGGGGACCGCGCGCGCACAAAGCTGATACGCGTTCACGGCATCCGTGCCAGCGATGTTCGCTTCGGTGAAAGCTAGTTGACGATCACACGGCGAAGAAACCACTCGTCGTTCTCGCGGCGGAGGTCGAAGATCGCGTTCGCCAAGCCCATGTCGGTGCGGACTCGAAGCGCGATTCGCGCGCGCTCACCGTTGACGGCGATGCTTTCCTGAATCAAGCGGAGGCTCGAACCCTCGAGAGAGGCGAGGGCCTTGCGTGCGTCCGGCTTGAGCGCTTCGGCGTTGCGACCGTCGTATCGGCGCTTGTGTCCGTCGTGCACGAGCTCCATCGTGACTTTCGACGGGTCTGCGTAGCGGAGCGCGTTATCGATGCGCGAGTCGGAAACTCGGCCGGTCACCGACTCGACGAACTCGTCCATTCGCTCGCGATCGGTAACCACGACGGCGTCTGTGACCGCCGCGGCCCCGACCACGATTGATAGGATGACAAGGAGATAGATGCCCGTTCGGCCCATGATGACCTAAGACGTTGCACGGGCCGTGCCAGAGCCGACGACCGAGATTTCCGCTGTAATTACGACGGAAACGCCATTGGCCTCGATCGCTTCCGATGTCATTGTGGCAACCCTTCGACGATCTCGTGCGACACTTTGACAGCCCTTGCCCGGCGCTCCAGCCAGGCGGTAAGGCCTACGAGCGCAAAGCCGAAACCCGCGAGCGCAAGCCAGCCGCTCGGCCGGAACACTTCGATCGCGTGCACGACCTCGATGATGAAACCGAAGGCGGCCAATGCGATCCCCGAGTAGAGGTCGCCTCGGCGCCTGGTCACCAGGCCGTAGCTGAGCAGACCAAGTCCGATCACCATCGCCTGCAGCGCGGCCCATGGCCCGGGCGCGAAGAGCAAGCTCGTCGTCGCCGTGAACGCGTTCAGGATGACGGCAGTTCGCATGAAGAACG
>JAUXFZ010000402.1 GCA_030622585.1 Myxococcales bacterium | reverse complement strand
TTGAAACGTCCCGCTGTGCTCGCTGTGGGCCGCGCCCCCCTACAACTGGGGGGGCTCATCGCTGTGCTGTGCCTGGTCGCGAGTCCGGCCTCGGTGAGCCACGCGCACCTCGCCAAGTCGACGAGCAGTCTGAGGTCGCTGATCGCCGAGTCCGACGTGGTGGTGCGGGCGCGTGTGATCGAGCTCGACACTTACATTGCGCAGCGAGGGCCGGATGAGAAGCGGAGGTCGATCCTGCGCGTCAAGGTCCTCGAGGTGTTGAAGGGGCCCGGAGTCGTCGGAGAGGAGCTGCCGGTTTCACAGCACGGTCACGGCGTTGCGCACTACGAGTCGGGGGACGAGGCGTTGTTCTTCCTTCGCCACCTGTCGCAGAGCCGCGAGCTGCATGAGCTCGGTTCGACGGGCGAGCTCCAATGGTACTCTACCCAGGAGCGCGATGACGCCTACGTGCTGTCTCGCGAATCCCGTCGTGCGACAATGCAAGCTGCCCGCCGCTACGTGGCCATCGAAAAGATGCCGACGGACAAGCGCGCCGAGGCTCTTCGCAGGATCACTGTGAAGCTCTTGGCTTCTCGTGATCTGCAGCTTGCGACCTCGGCGCTCCGCGACATGTCGCGCTCAGGCAAAGTTTCGCTCGTAAGCAAAGCCGACGTCCCCACACTGATCAAGGTCATCGATGATCCGCAAACTTCGATCGGTGTCCGGATAGCTCTCTTGGCCGCGCTTCAACGACGCGGGTTGGTGGAGGGTGACCCTCACTGGTTGCGCCTGCTCCGCAGGACAAAGGGGGCCGATCGACTTGCGGTCATTCACGCGGCCGGCGCTCATCTGAGCCCGGCGGTGAACGCCGAGGTAATCGACATCCTGATGGGAACCGACGCGGCAGCCTCGGCGGCCGCGGCGATCGCCGTGGGTGCTCCCGGCAACACAGCCGCTGTCGTCCCGCTGTCCAAGGCCATCCTTTCTGAAAACCCACGCGTCGCCATGTCAGCCATTCGGGGGCTTGGGAAGATCGGGACCGAGGGTGCGCGTGCAGTGCTAGCATCCGCGGCAGCGTCGCACCCCGATGCGTCCGTTCGCCGCCGCGCCCAAGCAGAGTTACGTGTCATGGAAACCCACCGAGGAGAATCGAGATGAGTCGTTTGTTTGCTTTGATGGCACTGTGTGCCTTGATGGTTGCCGTCGGTTGCGATGGCAACGCTAGTAACGCGGGCGGGAGCGCTGGCAGCGGGGGCAGTGGCGGCGACGGCGGCGAGCGAGACGCGCGATACGACGATGACCCGGACTTCTCGACCGATGTCACCTATCCCTCCCCGGTTGGGCCGGGTCCGCGTGGGTTGCTCGACGTTCGAGGCCTCATTCACGAACACTCGCCGCACTCCCACGATGCTTGCGACAACAACCCGAAGGACGAGGACGGCAACTTCGACGCGCAATGCCTGGTCGACTTCTACGAGGGCCTCTGCAGCTCACAGCATGATTTCGTCATGCTCACGGATCATCCGACACACTTCTCCGAGGTGCCGTTCCCCGAGGCTCTGCTCTACGACGAAGAGCGGGGCGACCAACTGGTCATGCGCAACGAGCTGCCCGCGGCAAACCGGGTCCCCTGCCAAGACAGCCGGCACGCGTTGATCCTAGCCGGCAGCGAGTCCAGCGCGCTCATGCCCGTGGGCATCGAGGCGCATGCAGCCGACCCATCCGCGTACAGCACACTCGATGCCGACTCGGTGTCGGAACTCGAGGCGCTTGGCGGCGTCGTGCTGGTATCGCACACCGAAGGCTACAGCGCGGAGTCGCTCGCGACCCTCCCGATCGCCGGATTCGAAATGTACAATCTCCACGCCAATCTGCAGAACTCCTTGGACGACGGGACGGCGGGAGATCTGCTGGCCGCCATACTCAACCCCAACGAGAAGCTTCATCCCGACCTGGCGCTGCTCCCGATCCTGACCGAAGACCCGGTGTACCTGGAGACATGGGCAGGAGCCCTCGCCCTTGGTGCCCATCGCGTCACGACCATGGGAACCGATGCGCACCGCAATAGCTTGGACTTTCCCCTGTCCGACGGAGAGCGAATCGACAGCTGGCGCCGCATGAATCGCTGGTTCTCGAACCACCTGCTGCTTCCCGCCAACGACAGCAACCTCTGGAATGATCTCGACCTCAAGCAAGCGTTGCGAGACGGTCGGCTGTACGGCGTCTTCGAGCTTCTCGGCTACGCTCGGGACTTTGATTTTTTCGCCGTCGTAGGTGAACAGGATGTAGAGATGGCCAGCACTGCGAGCTTGGCTGCCGGCGTCACGCTTCGCGTCGCGCTGCCGTCCGTTCGGGGGTTGGACGACGCCGCTCAGCCACCTCGCACGTTGCGTCTACTGCGCGCCACCAGCAACGGTTGGGTGGAAATCGCGCAGGGCGACGGTGATCTTTCGGTGACCGTCGATACGCCGGGTGCCTACCGCGCAGAGGTGCGCATTCAGCCCGAGCATCTGCGTCCATACCTGGGCAGTTTTACTGATCTGGCGGAATCGAATTTCGTTTGGATCTACAGCAACGCGATCTACGTGACGGAGTGACACGACCCATGAAAGCGACTTCAAGGATGCGACCCATGAAATGGTGGACGGCCACCGTGATCGGCGCCGGGCTACTCGTCGTCTTGGCGGCCTCGGCGGGATGCTCGAACGATGACAGTGGCGGTGGTGCTGGCGGCGGCGGTGCTGCTGGCGATGGCGGTGGCGGTGGCGCCGGCGGAGAGCCTCTGCCCGGCTTGCGCGTCGGAGCCGCGAAGCGCGACATCACCCCCACTGCAGAAACCGCTCCACCAGATGGCAGTGTCTTCCTGGGTGGCTACGGCTTCGGCCCAGGGCGCCCGTCGACCGGCGTGCTCGAGCCGCTCTTCGTTCGTGCGTTCGTCGTGAGCGGGCCAGACGGCACGGTGGCCTTTGCTCAGAACGAGACGCAGGGAGCTTTTGCTGCGTACGAGGCAGGGCCGTACGGCCTCATCGACGTGGCTGAAGCGGTCGAGGTGGCAACCGACGGCGCCATTCCCCGCTCTCACGTCATCATCGGTTCGGACCACAGCCACGCCGGCCCCGACACCTCCGGCGTGTGGGGTGGTCTTCCTGAGTCGTACCTTGCCTTCCTTCGTGATCAGACGGTCGCAGCGATCGTCGATGCCTACGAAGCGCGCACGCAGGCCGACGTCTGGATCGGTGCGGTCGATGCGACCGACCTCATCCGTAGTCAATTTGATGAGCCGCCCAACGCCGTAGTGGACGGCGAGCTTCGCGTCTTGGTGGCGACCGAACCAAGTGACGCGACCAAGCCGATCGCTGTCCTGATCAACTACTCGGCCCACGCCACGGTGATGGGCAGCGGCAACACCCTCGTCTCGGGCGACTGGCCGAGCATCGTTTCGGACGGCGTCGAACAGGCACTCGAGATCGACACAGCGGTCGTGATGGTGGCGGACGTAGGACGTACTCAGCCACAGCGCGGCCTTGGCGGTGGTGATACCGACGAGGAGCGCCTGCGTTCATACGGCGCGCTGGTCGAGGAACGTGCTCTCCTGGCCATCTCCGAGCTCGAGCCCCTGCAGGGCGACGAGGTAGCGGCCACCCAGCGCTTCCTGCAAGAGCCGTACGCAAATCCCATCACT
>JAUXFZ010000181.1 GCA_030622585.1 Myxococcales bacterium | reverse complement strand
TCGTGATCGAGGAACTCGTTGTGGGCATACTCGAGGACCGGCACCGGAAGGGTCGCCGGCCCCGCGCTGAAGTTGATTACGCGAGCCATAGGCGCGGGAGCCTAGTCGCGGTTGCAGGCCGTGCAACTCGCTAGCGCGGCATGGCCCAAGCCCTGAAAAACAGTGGAGCTGAGGGGAATCGAACCCCTGGCCTCCGCATTGCGAACGCGGCGCTCTCCCAACTGAGCTACAGCCCCTAGACCGGGCGTTCGTATAGCTGCGCGGCCTCCCCGTGCAACTCGAAGAGCGCTGTGCAGACGGCCAGGAGCTGAAAATTCGTTCGGCTACCTCGCTTGCGAAAGGGGTCCTCGTCCCTCTACCTTGAAGTCATGAGGGAGACGTGGGGGATCGCTCATCGCTGGGCGTGTTTCGCTGTGCTGCTGGTCGGCCTGGTGGGCGCCGTCCCGGCGGTGGCGCAACAGACGCCGGACGACGCCGCAGCGCGGGAGTACTTCGAGCGCGGCCGAGTGGCGTTCGAGCAAGCGGACTATGAGGGGGCGTTGGTGTACTTCCGTCACGCGTATCGGCTGAGTCATCGAGGCGAGCTGCAGTACAACATCGGTGTTGCCGCGGATCGATTGCAGCGCGAAGAGGAGGCGCTCGAAGCGTTCGAACACTATCTCGACGAAAGTGACAACGCCGCGCGCGAAGCAGAGGTGCAAGAACGAATCATCGCGCTTCGACAATCGATCGCAGAGCGAAAGGCGACCGAGCTCGCGCTCGAGGAAGCGACGATCCGTTACCAAGCTCCGACGCACGATGGTGCGCGCATTCCGACTTCCGCGATCGTCGGGTCGAGTGCGTTGGGGGTCGTCGGTGTTGCTGGCGTTGCCGCAATGAGTGTAGGCCTTGCTAAGAACGGATCGTGCTCGCAGGAGGTTGTGGGACGATGCGTGACGGAGAGCTCTGCCACTGCCTGGACGTGGGTGTACGGGGGCCTGGGCGTTGCGGCGTTGGCGGGAAGCGCGACCTGGCTCGCGCTGAGCTTCAAACGCGCCAAAGAGAAGCGCGGCACACAGTGGTCGGTGTCCCCAACTGGCGTGATGGTATCAGGAACGTTCTGAGCGCCGTAGCACGATAGATACCCATGGGTATCACGAAAAACGCTATAATTTCAATATGTTGAGGAGTGTCCCGGCCGCGTCCACCATGTCCTTAGGGTCTTGCACGCGGGGAACTCGCACGATGGGAATGCGAGGGAAGTAGTCGGCGAGCACCTCCGCATTCGACGTGCTGCTCAGGTCGTCTTTCGGGTTCCGATCGACATGGTTGAGCACGATTGCACGCACCGAGATCTTCCTTTTGCGAAGCGCCTCCAACGCGGTGAGTGTGTACGACAATACGCCGAGTGAGTTGCGCGCGACCACGACGGTTTGCAGATCGAGCAGCGCGCAAAAGTCTGCGATCGTGCGTTCGCGATCGAGAGGAACCAAGACGCCGCCCGCACCTTCGACGATCGCATAGTCTGCGTTGTGCGCGAGCTCATGGACGCGTTTCGCGAGTGCGTGGAGTGACCCGACGCTTGGTCCTCCACGCTTTTCAATCGCGTAGGGCGCGAGCGGTTCCTTGGCGCGATACAGACCGGGCGCGCTCGCCAGCGACTCGTTGCCGCATGCGCGCGCGAGCTCGAGTGCGTCGATGGGATCGGGATCCACACCCGTTTCGATCGGCTTGATCGCGGCGACGCGTTTGCCCCGCTGCACGCAGGCGAGCGTGAGCGCGCAGGCGAGCCATGTCTTGCCAACTCCGGTGCCCGTTGCCGTAATGAACGCGCCCTTCATCCAGTGGCCTCCTATGGATCGCAGTCGAGGGACGCGAACGCGTCGATCGCTTGGTCGATGTGTTCTGGTCGATGTGTAGCCATGGGCGTGAGCCGAAGTCGGGCCGTCCCTTCTGGAACCGTGGGTGGCCTGATCCCCTGCACGAAGATACCTCGCTCGAGGAGCTTCGCCGAGAGTTGCATTGTACGATCGTTTTCACCGATCAAAACAGGGAGAATCTGGCTATCCCCATCGGGCACTTCAAAGCCAAGGAGACGGAGCTCGGAGCGAAGCCTGTCGGCGTTGGACAGCAGGGACTTGCGCGCTTGGTCGGCGTCGCGAACCAGCGCGAGAGCAGCGATCGCGGCGCGCGCCACGAGAGGTGGCGGCGCGGTGGAATAGACAAAGCTGCGCGCCCGGTTACGAATGAGCGACACGACTTCTTCACTCGCAGCGACGAACGCACCGGCAACCCCGAATGATTTCCCAAGGGTGCCGATCAGCACATCGGGTTCGACGCCCTGAGCCGCAGCCAGGCCTCGACCCTCCGGTCCGAAGACACCAAGGGCGTGGGCCTCGTCGACCAACAGTCCCGCCTCGAATCGGCGCGCCAGGGCTTCGAGGTCTGGGAGGGGGGCCGTGGTGCCGTCCATGGAGAAGAGGGAGTCGGTGACGATCAGCGCGCGCCGGGACGCAGGCCGGTGTCGGCCGAGGAGTGACTCGAGATGGTCCGCGTCCCGGTGGGAATAGACGTAGACCTTGGCGCGTGACAGGCGGCAACCATCGATGAGGCTCGCGTGGTTCAGAGCGTCGCTGAAGACGACGTCGCCGGGGCCGACAAGGGCTTGAACCGTCCCGACGTTTGCTGCGTAGCCAGTCGAGAAGAGTGCCGCGGCCGGCGTGCCTACGAAGCCGGCGTAGGCCATCTCGGCGTCGCGGTGCGCATCCATCGTTCCAGTGATGAGACGGGGGGCGGCTGCGCCCACTCCCTCAGCATGGGCCGCGGCCTGGGACGCCGCGACGAGCGCTGGGTGATTGGCGAGGCCTAGATAGTTGTTGGAGCAGAAGCAGAGTACCGGACGCCCGTCGATGTCGACGGTTGGGCCCTGAGGGCCGGAAATCCGAAGCGGCCGCCGGAGCAGCCCGGCGGCTTCGAGCTCGGAGAGGGCCTCACGGATTTGAGTCTGAAAGCCCATGTTGGGATCTAAGCCCAGTGCTCCCCGGGGGTCAAACGCGGCCAAGGGAGGGTTGTTTCACGTGAAACATCCCGGGCCTCCCACGCCTGTCCCGGGTGGAATGACGCCGCTGTTGCACGTGAAACATTCAGAGCTGCAGACCTTCACGGGGATCTCCCTCGAAGGCCTCTTGAACCGTCTCCAAAGCCTGCTCGACCTCCTCGGAATGGCCCTCTGGGAGGATGATCTCCAGATGGGCGATCAGATCGCCTTGGGCCTTGCCCTTGCGCTGGATTCCCTTTCCTCGCAGTCGAAGCTTCGAGCCGTTCTGAGAGCCCGCCGGGATCGAGAGCTGGACGCTGCCCTCTGGCGTCGGCAGCGTTACCTTCGCTCCCGCATACGCCTCTAGAGGCGTCACGGGGACCGTCACGTGGAGTTGCTTCCCGCGCATCGAAAAGTGGGGGTGCTTCCTCACTCTGACCTTCATCACGAGATCACCGGGCGGACCACCATTCGCGCCGAGACCTCCCTGCCCGCGAAGGCGGATCTTGCCGTCGTTGCGCACTCCGGCGGGGACCCGCACCTTGAGAGTCCGTTCCCCTTCCGCCGAGCGAAGGCTCAGCTCCCTCATGCAGCCGAGGACGGCTTCCCGAAAGTCGATGGTCACCTCGGACTGGATGTCGGCACCTCGCTGGGGCGCCCGTACATAAGCCCCACGACCTGGCCTGCCGCCCCCAAAAAGATCTCCGAGGTCGAACTCGACCTGACCTCCTCGTGCCCCGCCTCCGAAAATATCTCCGATGTCGAATCCACCGAATCCGCCGGCTCCACCAAATCCACCGGCCCCCCGAGTCGCCGCTTGATAGGCGTCCGGGTCGAAGCCTTCCCGAAGACCCGTCTCACCGAACTCGTCATACAGTTTCCGCTTCTCGGCGTCGGAGACGACCGCGTACGCAGCCGATACATCTTTGAACCGTTCCTCGGCCTCTTTGTCGTCGGGGTTGCGATCCGGGTGGGACTCCTTGGCAAGCTGCCGGTATGCCTTCTTGAGCTCTTGCGGGCTTGCGTCGCGCGCCACCCCCAGGATCTTGTAGAAATCACGCTCAGCCATAGCGGGCCAACATAAGCATTCGTTGCCGTCTTTCAACGCCACAGAAGTTTGAAGACGCGCGAACACGTCTCAATTTCAACTCAGACGTGTCAGCTATGTCGGCTTTGGTGTCGCTGAAAGCCATTTTCGCTCTTCTTCCGATCGCTGTAGGCGTTCTTGCTGCCTGCGGGGCCGCATGATACTCGCTCGCCATGGGCTTGGTCGATGTTAGCCGCCTTCCGCAGCATGTCGCCATCATCATGGATGGCAACGGGCGGTGGGCCCAGGGCAGAGGCGAGCCGCGAACGGCGGGGCACGAGCGAGGTGCAGATGCGGTGCGTGCAACGATGCGCGCTGCGCGACGGCTCGGTATTCCGGCACTGACCTTGTACGCGTTCAGCGAACAGAACTGGGACCGTCCACAGGCGGAGATCAATGCACTCGTCGACTTGCTCTGCGAGTGCCTCGTGTCGGAGCGCGACGAGCTCGTCGACAACGAGATTCGATTGTCCGCAATCGGTCGGCTGCACAAGCTTCCGCAACATGCGCAGGCGCGGTTGCGCTCGCTCAGCTCCGAAACCGAGTCGCACAAAGGGATGACCTTGACGCTTGCACTCTCGTACGGTGGACGTGAAGAGTTGATCGATGCGACGCGCACGCTTGCAAGCCAAGTGCGCGATGCTGAAATCGATCTCAACGACATCGATGAAGCAGCGCTTGCTCGCTTGCTTCCGTCGATGGATGTCGGTCCTGTCGACCTGCTGATCCGCACCGGCGGAGAGCAACGGATCAGTAACTTTCTCCTTTGGGGATCCGCCTACGCCGAGTTCTATTTCACGGATGAGCTCTGGCCAGATTTCGATGCAAATTCGCTATATTACGCGATTGAGGCATACCAGGGACGGGAACGGCGATTCGGTCGCGTTCCCGACGCTGAGCGTGCCGGATCCGGTAGCGACGCACGCAAGGAATTGGAGCGCGCAATATGAACGACGCGATCGAGCAACCCCCTGTAAAGAAACTTCTGTCGGGAACCGCGCTTCGCGTTGCGACTATCGTACCGCTCGTTCCACTCATCTTATGGATGATGTTTGCGGAGCCTCGCTTGCCGTGGCGCGTGTTCATCTTTACCGCCATCGCGATCGCCGGTTACGAGATCATGGCGATGAAAGTTCCGACGCCGCACGTGCTCCGCATTTGGGGTGCCGGCACGTCGGTTTTGTTTGCGTACGCGATCATCTTCATCGGCACTACGACCGCGGTGTATGGGGTGGTGTTGCTCATCACCGTCGGCGCGATGGCGTGGAGCTTGTTGCAAGAAGATCCGCTTCACGATGCGAGCTCGCGCATTGGTTGGCTGCTTGGCGGACCGATCTATGTCGGAGGTAGCCTCGCCGCAGTGGCACTGGTGCGTGATTTCCCTCCCACCGGGGGATGGGTTTTTCTTGCGATGGCCCTCGCATGGGGCAGCGACACGTCCGCCTATTTCGTTGGACGAAAGTTTGGAAAGACCAAGCTCGCCCCTCGCATCTCTCCGAAAAAGACGCTCGAAGGGGCCGCGGGTGGCCTCGCCGCCTCCGTTGGCCTCGCGGTCATCACCAGCTTTTTTCTCCCCAGGTTCGACGTGCCCGATGCGATCGCACTCGGCATTCTCGGAGGCGCCGCGGGTCAAGCCGGGGACCTGTGGGTCTCCGTGCTCAAGCGCAGCAGCGGCGTGAAGGACAGCGGAGGCATCCTCCCGGGTCATGGCGGCATCCTCGATCGCGCAGACGCGCTCGCGTTC
>JAUXFZ010000409.1 GCA_030622585.1 Myxococcales bacterium | reverse complement strand
GCCGCACCGACGATGCGATCCGCATGTCGATTCCGGCCCACGCGGCCGCCACCCATGTGGCCCGCCACAACGACCAGCTGCTTCCGGAGGACGACGGCTGCAGCGCGGGCGCCGGAGAGTGCGCTGTCGAGGGCTCCCTGACCTGTTCCGCAGATGGGCTGGTCTGCGATGCCACGCCGCTGCCCGCGCCCGAGGGAGTCGAGACGAGCTGCAACGACGGCAAGGACAACGATTGCGACGGCGATGTAGACGGCCTCGACTCGGACTGTGGCTGTGTCCCCGATCCGGCGACCGAAGTCGCGCATCTGAGCGCCTGCTACTACCTCGACGGCTCGAACGGAGTCTGTGACGCCGGCTATTCCATGGCGCCCCAGTCGGTACTGGAATTCATCGCGCCCGAGTTCGCAGGAAAGACGTACAAGCACACCCAATCCAACAATTGCTGCATCCAGCACGCCAACCAGGACTCCGAGCGGCAGGATTGGGGCATGGTGTCGTCGGATTGCAACGGGTCCGGGCCGTTCCAGTCCGGCCCAGCTCCGGGGGGAGCCGGCTGCACGAATGCGAACCAGAACAAGTCGAAGCAGCTGACGCTTTGCGGATCCGATTGATGCGGAGCTCGAGTCGGGGAGAAGGCTCCGTCCACGCCCGAATCGGGACAATTCCTGCATCATCTCGCCCTGTCGGCCCAAAGTACAGATGTCCGGTTTTCTCCAAAGTAGAAATGTCCGCTTTTCCTCTTTCGATCGGGTCACAGCGGAGTCTCTGGGGACGCACTCGTAGCGGTCCGCCGCGGTGTTCCGGCACGTAGCAGTCGGGCGTCGCGTAGGGTCGTGGACGTGTTCGCGATCTTGGCTTCGATCCGCCGGCGCTGCTTCTCCTTGATGAAGTTCATCGTGTCCGAGAGCCGCTTGTTGTCAACGACTTCTCCTTGCTGCACGCCGTGATCCTTCGGGAACGCCGTGGCCGGCAATTCGTGCGTACCGTGCCACAAGCACAACGAACCGTCCTCCCGCTCCTCGATGCGAACCCTCTGCTTTCGCGCTGCCCGCGCCGCGTCGCTCGGGTCGAGGACGTAGAGCACGCGCTTGTAGCTCAGAGTCAGGCTCTTCGAGACGAGGCGGGTCTCGTGCCGACTCAAGGTGCGTGCCAGATCGTCGGACGGCTGGAGGGGGCGGTGGGCGTCGTGCTCGCTGCGTGGAACTCGCGCGAAGCGGCGGTTGTAGTCCTCGACGAACTCGGGAGTGAATGCGTTCGCGCTCTCGACATCGCTGATCTCGCGCAGCCGGAGCTCCTTCACCAGTCTGTCTTGCAGCGTGAGGTGAGCACGCTCGACGCGACCCTTCGCCGCAGGCGTGTTGGCACAGATGATGTCGATGTTTAGGCTGCTGAGGGCTCGGCTGAATTGCGTGACGCCAGCCCCGCCCTGGGGCTCCTTCTTGTTGTTTCGAAACACGCTGGCCTTGTCGCTGTAGAGCGCCACGGGCTTGCCGTGCTGCTCCAGGTAGGAGCGCAGGGCTGCGAAATAGGAGAATGCCGACTCCGACTCGCAAAACAGTAGCTCCATCAACTCACTCGTTGCATCGTCGACGAACACCAGCAGCGTGCAGCGAGCCAGTGCCGGAGTGTCTCGACCGAGAAATCCAACCCGTGCAACTCGGTCAGCTTCTCGTGCGCGAACGTTGGGCCAAAGCCTTCGTACTGCGAGCGGACGATGGCGAGCGCCTCCCGACCCAACTCGCAAGGCAGCCGACGATTGCTGGGCCTGCCGCGATGCTTCGATGCCAGGCCGACGGGGCCGTCTCGTTCATAGGCTCGACGGAGTCGGGTTCTTCGACCGCGACTTCACGAAGCTCTGCGGCAATTCCAAGATCCGAAATCACATCCCGAACGAGGGCCACGGTCGGCTCGTGGTTGGGGCAGCCGTCGAAGAAGAGAACCTCCACGGTGATCATGTCATACCTCCTAATCCTTGCCCGCATTACCGTAATCGCGTGCGAGAATCGCGACCAGGGAATTCGCAAGCGCGGCGTGCCCGAGGGCGGTCGGGTGGATCTCATCGAAAAAGATGTCGGCCGGCTCGTGAGTGGCCGCAAGACGCTGCAGCACAGCGGGCGTGTCGACGAACGCCGGCCGACCCCCTTGGTTGCGTCCTAGTCGCGCAGCGAAGCGCAACATCGCGAGCTGGTAGGCGTCACGTTCGCGCGCGGCGATACTGCCATCGACGTTGGCGCGATGGGCCTCGACCATCACGACCAGCTTGCTCTCGTGCTCCCGGACTGCGCGTCCAAGCCGGTCGAGCAGGGAGCGAAACTCCGCCACTTCGAGGCGCGGGCGCGGCTCGAGCGATTCCGATGCCTGGCCGCCATACCTCGAAACGCGATAGAACCTCGCGAGTCGGCTCCAGCGAAGCAGCGGCGGGGGACGCATTGCGCGCAGTCGCACAGCGTTTTCGAAGTCGCTGAGGTTTCCCCAATGGGCGCTTGATATGTGTGCGTGAGGATCACTCGGACCATGGTGATGGGGAGGAGCGCAATGAATTGGTCTCCATCGACCTTGAAACGGGCACTACGACCGTGCTGTCATCTGCTGCCGACTTCGTCTCCAGTCCACGCATCAGTCCGAATGGTGATGAAATCGCCTGGCTGGCCTGGAATCATCCCAATTTACCCTGGGATGATGTGGCGCTCCATCGTGCGACCATCGACGCTGACGGTTTGTTAGTTAGAGTTCGTAGCGAGGCATCGTCCGCTGACCAGGCACGCACACAGCCGCTTTGGAGTCCTCGTGGCGAGCTTTATTACCTGAGTGATAGCGATAATTGGTGGAATTTGTATCACTGGCCATCGGATTCGACAAACGGTCGAAAACTTACGCACCTTGAAGGTGAGATCGGAGTGCCGGCCTGGCTGCTGGGCTACCGGCACTTTGAATTTATGGATGAAAACCGTGCGCTGATTGCCTATACCCAGGAAGGGGTTTGGCGGGTAGCCGAAGTCGCACTCAAGACCGGTGAGCTTATCGAGTCCAGTCAACCATGGGCGCTTGTGTCATCGGTCACACGTATCGGCGATCAAACCTTTGTCCAGGCTGCAGACCAGGCCGGTCAGGGCGGTTTCTACCTGTGGCGCGATGCAGGGCTTGAACACGTGATGACGATAGGGCAGCCACGTGATATCGGTGCCGTTTCCGTTGCTGAACATTTAGTTGTGCCATTGCAACCATCAGTTTCGGCCCAGGCTGGGGAGGTCACACACGCTTTCTATTATCCACCAGCGAGTGAAACCCACAGCCCCCTGCCTGAAGAAAGTCCACCCGTGATTGTAAGTTTTCACGGTGGACCAACCGCACAGAACTTTTCAAACTTTTCCCTGAAACGGCAGTTCTGGACTCAACGTGGTTTTGCGCTACTCGATGTGAATTATCGTGGCAGTACGGGTTATGGCCGTGATTACCGCCAACGTCTGTACGGCAACTGGGGTCTTGTCGATGTCGAAGATGCAGTGGCGGTTTTGCGCTATGCGGTTGAAGAAAAGCTGGTCGATCCCAACCGTGCCGCCATCATGGGTGCCAGTGCTGGCGGGTTTGCCACGCTGGCTGTGTTGGCT
>JAUXFZ010000039.1 GCA_030622585.1 Myxococcales bacterium | reverse complement strand
GAACCAATCCATGCCCCATAGCGCGAGGCCTGCGAAGACGACGCTGTAGTTCTTTCGTCCGCTCTGGTCGTGATAGATGTAGAGGACGATCACGAGCAGCGGGATCACGTACCACTGAAAATCGGACGGATCGCGAAGGTGGGAGAGGGCTTGTTGCGCGTGTTCGGAGGGCATGACCGCGGTTTAGCACCTGCCATCGGGGAGCCCCTAGCGCAGAAAATGCGCCAGAAAACCGATGGGCGGCCGATCTTTTGAATCCCGCGAAAGTGGCGCTATCCTCGGACGGCGGCGCACGGTGGGTCGAGCGCCAACCTCAAAGCGAGTCATATGCTTCGGCTTCTCTTGAATCCATGGTCCTTGTCGTGCCTGGCGATCCTCATCGCCGGCGTCAGTAGTGGTGCGGTCGCTCTTGGCGAGCACGGCGTCACCGAACGGCACCAGCGCGCGGAGATGATCCGCGGGCAAGGTGTGCTGCCGGCCCCCACTCTCGACGATTGGAATGAGCGGCAGCAAAGCCCGAAGAACAATCCCGGCACATCCGGGCACTTTGGGTCTGCCTTTCACTACGACTCCTTCATCTACGACAAAGCCGCGAGCAGCCCGAAGGTCTCGGGGGTCGTGCGGCGGGGCAGCGTGGTGGAGGTGGGAGACAAGGTAAGCGGCTCTGGCTGCAACGACGGCAGCTGGTACGAAGTCGCGCCCTTTGGGTACGTCTGCACGGCGCTTGGCTTTCATGTGAGCGACACCCCGAGCACGAACCGGTACGGCGTGCCCCCTGCCAAGGTCAGCAACCACCTCCCCTATCAATACTCGCGCGTCATCACGAAGCGTGCACCGCGTTACTACCGCATCCCGACGGTGCAAGAAGAGAAGCAGGCGCGTCGCGCGATGGAGAAGAAGGGCGCCACCCCCGAGGCGGTGTCCTCCCTGATGGAAGGGGACTACTTCCTCGCGCTTGCCGAGAAAGAGACGCGCAAGGCGGATGGCGCGGTCTTCTACCGGACCGTTCGCGGGCGCTTCGTTCGGGAAAGCGACGTCGAGCTTCGTAATCCAGAGATCGTCCGAGGGGAAGAGCTAGGCCGGGACGGCTGGCACCTTCCGCTCGCCATCGTGTACGGCGAGGACCGGGAGCTACTGAGCATCGAGGGCGGCAAGGTTCAGGTGACAGGCACGGCGCAAAAGCATTCCCGCTTCGTGGTTGAAGAGGAGCTCACCAAAGACGGTGTGGAGTATGTCTCGGGCACGCCCGGTGCCGTTCGCCGCGACGAGGTGCGCGTGGTGCGTCAGACCAAGCGCCCGAGTGGCGTTCCGGCGAACGGGAAATGGATTCATGTCGACCTCTCGGAGCAATCGCTCGTGGCCTACGAAGGCGACAAGGCGGTCTACGCGACGCTCATCTCGAGCGGCAAGGAAGGCTATGAGCCACCGACTGGGCTCTTCGAGATTCAGCAGAAGTACATCTCGACCACGATGAACGCGACCGATCCGATCGACGGGTTCTACGAAGTCGAGGAAGTTCCGTGGACACTCTACTACCACGGGGGATTCGCGCTTCACGGCGCGTACTGGCACACCGATTTCGGCAAAGTGCGGAGTCATGGCTGCACGAACATCGCACCGGTCGATGCTCGCTGGCTCTACTACTGGACCGAACCGGTGGTCCCAGCCGACTGGCATGCCGTGCGGTTCCAGAGTGAAACGACCTGGATTCAGTTCACCAGCTGAACGCGCCCCGCAGGAACAGTAACAGCGCCGCGGCGACCGCGACCGCAACGATGATGTTGCGGAGTCGCGAATCATCGACGCGCGGAATCAAGCTATGGCTCGCCCGCAGCCCCAGCCACACCGCCGGCAACAGCGCGACCCCGATGACGACCTCATCCCAGCTCACTTCTCCGGCCGCGGCGCGCACGCCGATGGTGATGCAGACGCCAACAGCGAACACCAAGCCGAGGTTGGCACGCACGGTCGGGCCGGCGTCGTTGCGATAGAGAAGCGCAATGGGAGGCCCGCCGATGGCGGACACCATCGCCATGGTTCCCGAGGCAACACCGGCGCCAAACTCGCGAGTCGGAGTTCGACGAAACGCTCCCCTGCTGACGACGATCCCGACACCGAGCATCACCATCAGCGACATCAGAACATCGAGTGCGGAGCTCGAAAGCAACTTGAGCAGGGCTACGCCAATCAGCGCGCCTGGCACTCGACCGGCGAAAATCCACAGCGTGCTCCGGACTTCGATGGCATGGCGCTCGCGCCAAACAATGGCCAGAGTCAGTGGGAACACGACCAAGAGCTGGGGCACCGGCGCGAACAACGGGTTGAGAAGCGAAAGGAGCGGAACGCTGAGCAACGCGAAGCCGAACCCCACCGTGCTATGTAGCGCCGCCGCGAAGAAGCTCACGATGAGCGCCACGCCGAACTCCGGGGTCGTGATATGTGCTAGGGCTTCCATCGGCGGTGCTAGGGTAGTCAGCGTCTGATCATGCGGCCAACCAAGACGACCACGACACGAGATCCACTGCAGAAGACGGCAAGCCGCGTTCTGGGCATGGCGACGAGCGCGCTCGACATCGCTGTTCGCAACCTGGACAACGCTCGCCGAATCGCCAACTTCCTGCGAGGCCGGATGGAGCTCGAAGTGCGGCCGACGGACGTCTTCATCTCGAGCTATCCGCGCTCGGGGACCACGCTCACCCAGTGGATTCTGTATCTACTCGCCCACGACGAGCAACCCGATCCGACCCATCTCACGAAGGTGTCACCGTGGTTCGAGCGCTCACTCGCGATCGGCGAGCTCACCGCGTCTGATTTGGAACACTTCGCGTCGCCGCGGGTGTTCAAGAGCCATCTGCCGCGAGAGTGGCTGCCCGACGGAGCACGCTACATCTACGTCGAGCGAGACGGCTTGGACGTGCTGGTGTCGTATTTCCATTTCTACTGCGCGTACCTCGGCTTCGAAGGGACCCTCGACGACTTCTACCGGCGTTTCATGGAGGGGCACGTGCAGTACGGGTCGTGGGTCGAGCATGTGGCCGGTTGGCACAAACACCGGTCCGACCCCGATGTGTTGATCGTCCGCTACGAAGACCTGTTGGCCGATCGCAAGGCCTCGATCGAACGCATCGTCGAGTTCCTCGGGTGGGGTCGTAGTGAACGATGGATCGATCGAGCCGTCATCGAGAGCAGCTTCGACGCCATGAAGCGACGCGAGTCGGTCTTCGACCACGCGACGGCACTTCTGCTCGAACGCGGCGTGAGCCCGCAGTCGTTTCTCCGCTCGGGTCAAAGCGGGCGAGGCGCGATCGCCCTGAGCGACGCGCAGACGCGTGAGTTCAGGGAGCGAAGCTCGACGGGGCGCCGGCTCGCGATTCGCGGGCTGTCCGCTTTCCTACAGTAGCCGGGCGTGCCGACGCGTCGACGACGAACTGCAGGAAGCTCTCGGGCGTTCCCGGGTCATCCCCGGTGAGATGGTGATACGCGCGGGCAAGCTTACCGATCAATCGGCGATACCCGCGGACCGCAGGCGAAGCAGCGTCATTGTAGAGCTTTCGAACCGCGTTCTCTTTGGTGCCGAGCAGGAGGCGGTCCTGCGGCTCGCGGCAGAGGTACGGGCACGCACGCGGACGCTGTGGGTTGAGCGTTCGGCCACCAATCGTGTAGGCAAACGTGACATGGTTGCCAAAGCGATTGCGGTACAGGCGGTCGAAGTAGGTCTCGTCATAGGTGGCAGCCGACAGAGCCCAACCAACTTTGACGGCAGCCCCGCGCGTACGCATGATCTCCGTTTGAACGAGCTGCTGGGCCACGTAGCCGTTGTCGATTTCGAGCGCTTTTTGCTTGCGCTCCACTTCGGAGGCTGGGGCTAACGAAGATGAACGGCGGATGTCGACGGGGAAGCCAAAGAGATCGACCAGTGCCTCCAACGGCGCTTGCGCGAGCGATGCGGCGCGATGCACGTCGAGCCTCGGCACACCGGCGTTGCACGCGTTGCTGTCGGCGATGAGTATGGAGCTCTTCGCGAGCCCAAGCTCACGACGTACCATCTCTTGCGCGAAAACGAGCACGAGGACGTCGACCGGAAGACCGCAGCTCGCGTCGTCCGCCGCAACGCCAACGCCAAACCAAACCGACGTTGTCGAGCCGAGCGACTCTTGTGCGATCACCGGTTCGTACTGCCGCCGAGCAAAAAGCTCCTGGCGGTTTGCGAGCCTCGCGAGGCGTTCCCCCAAAATTTCCATCCCTACTTGGTTACTCATCGCGCGCTTTGCCGCAAGACCTGACCGGCACCCTAGCGGACATGGCGCGAGGTCGCAAAACCTTTGAAGACGCCAAACAGTCCGCACACTTACGCCGTTAAGTTGGAGGCTTGGTACAGGGACGGCATCCTGAAAGCCTGGGAGAGCCGCTTGAGAATCTTTGCCAGTTTTCTAACCCTCACCTTCCTCGCCGTTTTCACAGCCACCCTGGGGCCGAGCCACGCGCAGGACACGCCGTGGAAGCGACGGATGCGAACGGGTGTAGTGCTGAACGACTCTCCAGAGGTTCAGGTGCCCGGGCCGAAGGGGCCACTGACTGCGGAAGAGATGCGTCGCTTGGGCCTGCGTCCCCGGGGACGTGGCTTAGTCGATCTCTCGTACTGGCCCGAGGAGCCCGCCTCGCCCGCAAGAGTCGCACCCACAGACCTAGCGCAGGCGATGGCTCAACTGTGTCCCGCTTCGATCCGAGCCGACCAGCTCGAGCGGTACGCGAAGGCCGTCGTCCGTTCCAGCTCGGAGTTCGATGTCGATCCGTGGCTACTCGCGGCGCTGGTTTACGCGCAGAGCGACTGCACCGCCGAGATCGACAACAGCTACGGAACGGGCCTCACGCTGATCAACCAAGGCATGCACGGCGGGAACATCCACGACGGCAGCTATCGGTTCGGTGTGTGGACCCAACAAGGCTGGACCCGCAAAGAGCTGGACGTGAGCGCGTTCCGCTTTCGTCGCAGCGTGCTGGCGAACCCCGAGGCGAATCTCTATTTCGCGGCTGCCATGTTGAGCGTGTTCGGGCAACAGTGTCCTCAAATCGATAGGGCGTTCGATTCGGCGCCTCATCGTCACGCGGTGTCTCACTTCGTGTGGGGCGACCGTGTCGGAGACACCGGGCCTGAAGACAGAATTCTCACCGCCCGGCGGCGCCTTCTCAGCAGCTACGCCCTGCTCGGTCGCGGTGGTCGAGGACTCGGGGGGATCTCGTTCGTCAGCCCTCTCGATGGCTACCCACGAATCGCTATCAGCGGCCTAGGCGAGCGACGCGACAACGGGCGGCGTCCGCATCGCGGCATCGACTTCGCATCGGAGCAAGGCGAGCCTGTGCGCTCGGTCGCGGCGGGCACGGTGACGTTCGCCGGCGTGGACTGGGAGCGGCGCGCGCATATTCCGCTCGAGCCCTGGGGAGCCTTGATCGTCCACAAGAGGCATATGGGCCCGCGAGGACTTTTCATTGAAGTCGACCACGGCAACGGCGTCGTTTCCCTCTACGCGCACCTTGCGAGCTACGACGTACAGGTGGGGGACCAGGTCAAAGCAGGCCAGCGGCTCGGGGAGGTGGGGCGCACCGGAATCAGAGACTCCGGCGCCCACCTGCACTTCGGCATGTTCCAGAACGGCGAGGTGCTGGATCCCTTGGATCACTTAGCCGCGTACGTGTTCCCGCCAAAGCTCACCAAGCACGGCCACGCGGACCTAGCCAAGCAGCATCGCCGGAAGCAACGCCGCCACCGACATCGCTAGGGCGACTGAGGACAGATTCGCGGATCAGGCCATTGCGCGAAGATCGCGTCCACGGCGAAGCGAACTTTGCTTTCTGCGTCCGCGCCCGTTCCGACGACTGACTGCGCGAGGCCGGCAAAGATCATCTCGGGCTCCTCACCGTCCGCAGGCGGCGGGCCGACGGGAATGAGCAAGCTGCCCACGTCCCACTCCACGTAGGTCGGACGCCAATACGCGCATGAGTCCCAGTACCAGCCCCAGTACCCCCACCACCAACCGCCGACGCATTCGTAGTAGTAGCCGCCCTCGGTCGTCCGCGCGAGTCCGTTCGCCGCCCACAGGTCGGGCTTGTTCTCGTCGGTCACCTCGTCGGTCGGGATCAGAGTGAGACAAACCGGCTCAGCCTGCATGGCCTCGATGATGACGTTGTTGACCATGGTGTTGAAGGCCATCTGTTCGTCATCGAGGTCCGGAAGGTTCTCCGGCGGGACGATGTCGGCGGTAAGGACGCTAAACGTTTGAGCCGCTTTGAATTCGCCGATTTTGTCCATATCCCATTGGACTTCGACCGAACCGGTTTGCACGACGCCGGTGTTGCTGCAGCTCAGGCCGAACAGCGAGGAAGCGATGAGGAGCGCGAAAGGAAAGTAACGAAGCATGAGGACCTCCAAGTGCCGTTGCACTAGCACGCTCGCCGGAGGCAGCAATCTTAGGGGGGGTCCGTCGTGCTGCCGTTACCGTCCCTCTTGTCTGCCTTGTCCGCGCGAGGGACGAATCCGCTAGGAACTCGCGGAGGCGGCGGGACTATGCTCTCCGGAGGAATCGTCGTGCGGAGCATTCGAGTGCCCCATGGGGCCCGTGCGACGACGAAGAGCGACAGGAGGATCAGCGCCAACACGATTCCAGCAAGCCAGCGATTCGGCTGGCGTTTCTGAAAGACGTCACCGGTGCCGACCTCCGGTGTGATGCGTGGCGCGATCTCGAGTCCGTACTCTTCGGCGAGGTCGATGATTCGTGTGACATGAATGCCGGGCACGCCGCTCTCGAGAAAGGCGCCGAGCACCGAAGGCGGCATCTCCTGTATCCCCTTCGGAGGACGTGCATTGATGCCCGGCGAGAACTTGCGCTTGCCCACCTTCGTGCCGACCGACACCGTTCCGCCTCCGACGTTGATGTAGGCCTTGATCGTGCGGTCCCCCGCCCTTTCGTAGTAGACGCGCATGCGCTCACGGACGCGGTCCTCATCGAACAACTCCAACTTCGGCGCGGGCTTCCCCTCTTCCGCGTCGACGATCTCTGCTCTCTTCGTATCCGGTTCGATGTCAGCGAGGAGGGGGATCTCGTTGCGCTCGATCGCGCGCTCGAGCATGCGCCGGCCCCGTTTGGTGAGGCCGATCGCGTCGTCACCGACCCCGCCGAGAGAGGCAGCCACGGACTTGTAGTGAAAGATCTTATTTCTTCGCAGGACGGCTTCCATGTCGAGCCAGGTGAAGTTGGGGTCGTTAGCACCCCACTGCGACGCCGCAGTGCTGGAAATGATGATGGGTTCGATACCGAGCTCGTGAAGAGCCGAATAGACCGCTATATTCATCGAGGGAAAGGACCCAGACACCCCGACGGCGACGACATCGCCGCTCTTGATTCTAAGCTCTTTGAGCCATTGCACGAGCACAGCCGCGAAGTTGGGGTTCACCGAAGTCTGCTTGGACACCAGGCTGCCGCTTCCGCTCGTGATGGGTGACAGCACATCGCCAATCAACCGGGAGGCCGACGGATCTGTCTTGGGACGCAGCTGGAGGCCTCGTCGCTCGGATGCGTCTCGGATTACGTCCAGCGCCTCCTGTGCCGTGCGGGCTGCGAGCATCTTCTCCGCATAATGCGGCTGCTGCTCTTCGGACGGGAACACCTCGACAGCAACGAGGCCGACAACGGCAAGGGCGGCGACCAGTGCGCGCTGCACCTGGGACGCACCCTCGGGCTTCCAATACATCCCCCTCATATCGATACGTCTCCGATGAACACCACCAAGACCATGCGCACGAGGATCGCTGCCGTGACGAGACTCAGCGTCGTCTCGAGCACCCCTTGGCGCTGGTACCAAATCGCGATGAGCCCCGGAATGATGAAGCCGATGATCGCCCCTTCGGAGAACGGAGTAATCTGGCTATCCAACCACATCCGGAAGGCCAGCCCGACGATGTAGCCGACGAGGATGGTGAGCGCCGTCCGGCGGCGGCCGTACACGATCGCGACTTGCGACAGCCCTTTCAGAAACCCGAAGGTGATGAGAGCGGCGAGCAGCGTGAGGCCAATATCCACCGGCTTGTTCATGAAGAGGGCGACGTAGCCTGGGACGACCATGCCGCCGGCGGCGAGCCCGAAGAGTTCGCCATAAAGAAGACTGGCCGCGAGGCCGAGGCCGATCGACACGGTCAATAACTCAATCTCTGGCATGGTCCGTCCCCCGATTGGCAAAGTACTCCGCGAGCGCCAATCCCGGCCCAGCAATGTTCCCAAGCCCCATCACGAGGGCGGAGGACTCTGCGAGGCCCAGCAAGATCTCAAAAATGTCGGCGGGGTGGTCCCGGTCGACAAAAACCAATCGCGTCGGGTCGAGCCCGCTCTTCACGGCAGCCCGCGCAAAGATATATTGCCCAGTGCCGAGCAGGACGACTTCATCGGCCTGTGTCCATCGTGCATACGACTCGGCAAGTTGCTCGGAGCGGTCCGGCCGGTCCGACCGACAGTTGAATACGGCGATGCGTTTTCTCAGGTCGCGATGCCTGCGCAAGGACTGCTCCCAGATGTAGCGCGTCGAGATGGGGTCGTTGGCGGCAAACCCGTTGACGAAGATCACATGGCGGCCGAAGAACTCGATCTTGGCTTCGGTCATCGCGCCGGGGTCGGGCTTGGCCCTCCACATGCCGCGAAACGCTGTGTCGTTGTCGATGCCGAGCTCTTCGCAAACCGCGAGGGCGAGCTCTACGTTGTCCTGATGTTCGAGATACGGAAACGCGGCCATGTCTTCGGCGGTAACCGCACGACTGATGTCCTCGGCCGCGCGGAAGCGAGACTTCCGCTCCTCCGCAACCTGTTGAAAGAAGGGTCGGTGTTTTCGCTCGGCTGTCAGGAATACGCCGCCGGCCGGAACCGTTCCGGCAAGTGCGCGAGCGACGTCTTCTTCGGTTGGTCCCATCACGTCCAGGTGATCCGGCCGTGCGTTGGTGATGACCCCGTGCGTCGCGCGGACGAGCTGCGACTCCGACAGCCACTGAAGATGCGGTTGAAGCGCCATGCACTCGACGACGAGCGCCTCGGCGCGCTGCGCAGCCGCCATCGTGACTGCCTGCTTCTGCTCGATCACGTTCGCCCCGCCGGGTCGATACACCGGTACCTCGCGGCCGTTCGGCAGAATGAAGCGCGGCACCGTGCCCGTGGTCTTGGCCACACAGCGAACGCCGGCCTCACGCAACCCCGCAGCGATCAGCCGGGTTACACTGGTCTTGCCGCGGGTGCCGTTCACGTGGATCCGAATAGGAATCCGCGCGAGCCGCCCGCGATGCAAGATCAGCTCGAGCACCCCCATCACGATGAGGAAGCCACACGCTATGAGCAGGATGACAATCTCGTTAGACACTCGACTCGCCCCCGACTGGCTCGAAAGCCCCCGAACGCCAGCCTCTTATCAGCTAGCGCCCCCGCAGCAACCCCGCGGGTCTACCGCATCACGGCGCGCGACGCGGGCTTTTCTCGATGTTCTAGCGAACAGGAAACGAGATTGAGACTAATCCTAAGGGACGAATAGAATTGTAATCAACTGTCGCCGCGCGCACGGAGGCGTCTCGGTCGAAAACGTACGCCAGGCCTTACACGGCCCCCGTCGCTTCGAGATGTTGGCAGGTGAGCTCGATGCCTTCGTCTACAGTGACCGAAGGATTGTAGCCGAGCTCGCGTCGCGCCTTTTCGATGCTGAAGTAGTGATGGGTGCACATGTAGCGAATTGCGAACCGAGTCAGGCCGTCCTCTGCGTTGAGGGTGCCACCCTTGAGTGTGTCGATGCCTTCTAGGACCGCCGCGATCATGTAAACGAGCGACTTGGGCGCCCGGTACTTGACCGGGGGGAAGCCGAGGCGTGCGGCCACTTTGCGAATGAAGTCCCAGAACGGCATCGGCTCACCGTTGGTGATGAAGTAGGCCTGACCTGCGGCGACGCTGTTCAAGCCATCCTTGGCGAGCGCTTCGTCGGCAAGAAGGACCGCGTCGGTCAAGTTGCTCACGTAGGTATAGTCGGAAAGCCAGGTGCCTCGTCCAATCTGAACCCGCAGCTGGCCATTGCGACCTTTGGCCAAGAGCGCAGGCATGAAGCGATTGTCGCCGGGACCGAAGATCACATGCGGCCGAAGGGCACAGGTCACGACTCCGCCCTTCCCGTTCTCCGCGAGGACGAGCTTCTCCGCGGCGATCTTGCTGTCGGCGTACGGCGCTTGGGAGACCGAAGAATAGGGCAGGCTCTCATCGCCGTTCTCGATGTCTTTACCCTCGTAGACGACACTTCCCGAGCTGATGTAGACGAACCGAGGGACACCTTGTTGCTGGGCTGCTTCGAGCATGTTCTCGGTGCCGCCGAGGTTCACGGCCCACACCACGTCCTGCTTGTTCCGCTTGGTGTGAACGATCGACGCGTTGTGGATGATTGTATCGACACCGTGGCAGGCCTCGATGACCGCTGCCTTGTCGGTGATGTCGATGCGCCTGTAGTCGACGCCTTCGACCGGGCAGTCGGGCGCCAAATCGAGAACGATGACCTCATCGCCTCGAGCCTTGAGCGCGCTCACAATCGCCGCGCCCACGAAGCCGCAGCCCCCTGTTACCAAACTGACCGTCATGATCTACTCCACAGTGCCGAAGATGATGTCTGGCAACGGCGTGATCGACGCGTAGTTGCCCGAGAGCATGCTGTGATGGTGCCGATCGTGCTTTGCCGCAAGAACTCCCAAGGTTTTGAAGGGGAAGCGCGGTATGTCGATGCCGGCATGGTTGAGGATATTGAACGCGGTGTACGTGATGAAGAGCGCGCCCAGAACGTAGATGTGCACGCCGCCGACCAGTGCCACTGAGCCGAAGAACAAGCCGAGCCCGAGGATGGTCTCCACTGGATGCAGCAAGAGACTGTCGATGACCCGCGGATTCCTGGAAGCGTGGTGAACCGAATGCACACCGCGGAGG
>JAUXFZ010000056.1 GCA_030622585.1 Myxococcales bacterium | reverse complement strand
GGCCGAGGGGCTCGGTCCGTTCTTCGCACGCTTTTATCTGGGGTTGAACAGCGTGGCCCTGCTGATTCAGATCGTCGGGGCCGGGTGGCTCCTCCGCGCATTTGGAGCGCACAGGAGCTCTGCCCTGTTGCCCGGCCTGATCTTCGGCGGCGCCATCGGCCTCTCGCTGGGGCCGGTCCTGTTGTTTGCGGTGGCGCTCAAGGCGGTCGACGGGAGCCTGCGTCACACCCTCTACCGCAGTGCGGTCGAGGTTCTCTATCTGCCGCTCGACAGCAAGCGACGCGAGCGGGCCAAGGGCATCATCGAGGTGTTCGGACACCGTGGTGGCCAGGCGATTGCATCGTTGCTGATCATCGCAGCGATCGGACTGGGCTCGACGACGCAGCAGCTCGGGATCGCGTTGCTGTTCCTCGTCGTCGCGTGGGTCGTGGCGATCATGTCGACGCAGCGCCAGTACGTCGATCTGTTTCGCGCGCGGCTCCGCCAAGGCGTCATCGACACCCAACTCGAGCTCGAAGAGCTGGATCGCCACTCGCTCGACGTTCTACTCAACGCGTTGAACAGCGATCAGGACCTAGAGGTCATCGCTGCCATCGACATCTTCGATCGGCACGGGAAGGTAGACCTGATTCCTGTCTTGCTGCTCTATCATCCGTCGACGGAGGTCCGCAGCCGCGCGCTAGAGGCCTTCGCCGATGCGACCGATCGCCGCTTCATCCCGGTCGCGCGCCGCATGCTCCACGATGAAGACCCGAACATCCGCGCGGCCGCGCTGCGGGCACTGACGGCGGTCGTGCCGAGCCGAGAGCTCCTCGAGGAGAAGCTGGACCCCGGCGCATCCATCGTGCGCGCCACTGCGCTGATCAAACGGATCGCGAGCAACGACGACTCGGTGCGGCTCGAAACACTACGAGCCATGGAGGGCAGCCCCGACCCGCGCTACCTGGCGCATCTGCTGCCGCTCTTGGGCAACTCCGATCTGCGCACAGCCGCCCGTAGCGCCGTGGTCGCGATCGGGCCTGATGCACTGGTGGCGCTCGATGAGGCCCTCAGGGACCCGTCGACGACTCGAAAAGTGCGCCGCCGCATCCCTCACACGATCATCTTGTTCGAGTCACAGGATGCTGCCGACATTCTGCTCGAACATTTGGATCGAGAACGCGAAGGCGGCGTGCGCCTAAAGATCGTGCGGGCGCTTGGACGCTTGCAGGCAACTCAGCCATCAATGGTTCTCGACGACGCGCTCCTCCGGGAACAGCTCCGGGGAAGCTTGCTGCGCGTCGTCCAACTTCTTCAGTGGCGAGCAGCGATCGAGAGCAATGGCACCTCCGATACGGCCGACGCCGAGCTCCTTCGAGTAGCGCTCCAAGACAAAGAGCGAGCGACGCTCGAGCGCGCGTTCGGCTTGATGGGACTGCGGCATCCCGAGGAGAATTTCAACTTGGTCTGGCGAGGCGTCACCAGTGACAACGCACGACTACAGGCCGCGGGTCACGAGGTCCTAGAAGCCACCTTGCCCGGCTCTTTTCGTGAAGCCGTGCTGGCCGTCATCGACGACGGAGAATCGCCGGCGCGGCGCGCACGTATCGCGGCGGCGGCTCTCGGCGCAACCGTGAAGCCGCTGTCTCACGAAGAGGCGGTAAGGGAGATGATGCAGGATCGGAGCGAGGTCATCCGTGGGATCGCGGCTCACCACACGGCAGAGCTCGGCCTCGGTACGAAGCGCGATACCGCGCAGGAGACGCAGAACCTTGTCTGAAAAAGGCACAAAACCCACCGAAATGGACCGTTTTCAGCGCTTTCTGTTCCTGCGCACGATGCCAGGGCTCGACGAAGTGCCACCCGAAATCTCTCAGGTCATCGCCGCCAACACGCGCGAGCGCTTCTTCGCAAAGGGCGAACACCTCTACCGAAGCGGGGTCCCGGTACTCGAGATTCAATACGTGGTGAGTGGCGAGTGCGAGATCATCCGTAACGGAAGAGCGGTGCGCCGCTTGGGCCCACGCACCGTGGTCGGCGGGGTCAGTGCGCTCGCGGGGGACGAGCTGGGTTACGATTGTATCGCACTCGAAGACATGACCACACTCGCGATCACCGTCGATGATTCACAAGAGATTTTCGAAGACCATTTCGTCCTGCTCAAGCGCGTGCTCCGCGGAACCAGCCGCGAGGTGCTCGAATCACGACGCAAGCTCGGGCAGAGCGCTGGCTTCGGTCCCGTAGCGGAGCCATTTGCTTTTCCCGACCGCCCTTTCGACCTCATCGAGCGCATGGCGTTTCTACGAAAAACATTTTCGTTCGGCGACAGCGAGATCGACGCGATCGCCGACCTCGCGCGAGACGTGCAAGAGGTCCACCTTCCCAAAGGCGAAGTTCTCTGGAATGTCGGCGATCGAAGCACTTACTTCCTGCTCCCACTCCGCGGCGTCATCGACTGCCGGGCCACCGATCCGGATCAACACTTCCAACTGGGGCCGGGCGACTCGGTGGGCGCCATCGATGCCATGGGCGACGAACGTCGCTGGTTCCGAGCCGAAGTCACCGAAGACCTAGTCGCCTTCCGCATCGACCAGGAACTTCTCCTCGAGGTCTTGGAGGACAACTTCGCCATGGCCATATCCCTCCTGAGAAGCATAGCCGCCGGCATCCTCCATCTATATGATCAGGGACAGCATCAATCCCCTAACACGCGGTAATTCCAGCAGTTTTTAATCAAAGATCACGGGGCTTGTAACTGCTCACGTGTTCAGTATATTGGATGGTCCCATGTCAGCCGGGACTGTTGTTGAGATCGAAGCGCGGCGAGTTGATGCGAAGGCTTTGCCGTTGTCGGAACTGTTGCCTCCGGGGCGCTTGGTCGAGGTTTCTGGGAAGCACGCTTGTGCGCGGACGACGGTGGCGGTGTCGTGTGTGATCCGTGCGCAGGCCTGTGGTGAGCTCGTCGCCTGGGTGCAGCTCAAGGACGGCGCGCTGTTTCCTCCCGACCTCGAGGCGGCGGGAGTTGATCTCGATTCGTTCATCACCATTCACGTGCCGCATCACGCAGGTCCGTTCGCCTTGGTTCGCGCGACTGAATGGCTTGCTCGATCTGGTGCGTTCGGGTTGACGGTCATTGATCTCACCGACGCGCTGCCGCCTGGTTCATCGGTGAACTGGCAAGGCCGTCTTCAAGGTCTGTTGCGTCAGTATGACGGACGCATTCTCTTGCTCACCTCGACCGCGTACGAAGAGCCTTCTTCCGGCCCATTGGTAGGCTTGCGTATCGAACCTCGGCGCGGCCCTCTTCATGCTGATCGCTTCGAAGTCCGCGCCCATGTTCTCAAAGATAAAGTCGGCTTCGCGGCCGAGCTTTCATCGATGAAGCTCACCGCTCCGGCGGGTTTGCGAGGCGCGTCATGAAACGGGTGAGCTGCGTTCTGTTACCAATGCTCCCACTGCAAATTCTGTTGCGCGAAAAGCCGCACTGGGCTGACGCACCAATCGCCGTCGTTGACGATGAAGGCCCCAATGGCCGCATCACACATCTCAATGCGATCGCCGAAAAGAGCCGCCTCCGTGTCGGTATGCGTCAAACCACCGCGCGTGATCTCCTCCCGCACCTACACACTGCTGTCGTGTCGCCCGAAAAAGCCTTGGACATCAGCCGCGAGCTGATCAGCTCACTTCAAACTTTCTCACCTCGGGTCGAAGCGATCGAGCATGCCGGTGCGTTCCACATCGACCCCGAAGGCCTCCGAGGCCTCTATGGCGGTTATCGCAACTGGGCGACGTCTATTCATCGGTATTTGCGAGCCCGACATTGGCGAAATTCGGTGACAGTGGGCTTTCATCGCCATCGAACGCTCGCGGTCGCGATGACCCACGGCGGGGTCACCATCTTGCAGAACCCCAGCGAAGAGCGTGAGCAGTCTTGCAAGACACCACTTCATGAGTTCGATTTGCCCGGTGAGATTTTCGAAAATTTAGGGGCCTTGGGTATCGAAACATTGGGCGACTTTCTCAGTTTACCTCGAGGCGAGCTTCACAGCCGTTTTGGCGCCAAGGCAAGTGCGCTCCACGATTCGTTTGCCGAAGACATGCAACTACCCATTCAGCCGCATGCATTCGACGAACCATCCCGCATCTCTTTCCAAGTCGACCCGCCTGATGAAGATCAGAATCGCCTGCTCTTCGCAGTCAAAGGCGCTCTGCATTCATTGGTGCATCAGGTGCGGGCTCGCGGCGAGGCAGTTCAGTCTCTGCAGCTCTCCCTTCATCTGGAGCGTGCGCCTCTTCATCAAGAACAGATCGAGCCCGCTTCACCGACCTTGGATTTGATGTTGCTGCTCGAGCTCATCCGTCTTCGTCTCAATGAGGTGAGCTTGCAAGGCGCGGTCGAGGAAGTGGAGCTTCTTGCCAACACGGTGCGCGCGCATGCAGAACAAGTTGCGCTCCCTGGCCACCAACCGCGTCGTGACATGAGCGCTGCCCATCGCGCGCTCGACCGAATCCGCGCAGCATATGGCGAGCACTCGGTGACGAAGGCACGCGTGCTCGAGGCCCATCTGCCCGAAGCCTCCTTCCGCTTTGAGCCCATCCAACATGCGCGGCTTGGTGAGCAAGCTGCCTCCACTCCTATTTCTTCAATGGTTAGGCGTGTTTACAGCCGCCCAAAACCTCTTCCTCCTCGCAAACCAACAGAGCCCGAGGCGGGACCCTCGCTCGCGAAAGACCATGCGATCGAGCACCTGTACGGGCCGTATCGAGTGAGTGGTGGCTGGTGGAAACGGCTCGTCGAACGCGACTATTACTACGCCGAGACAGATCACGGAGACCTGCTCTGGCTCTTCTACGATCGCCCCCGGAAGCGATGGTTCTTGCACGGGGTGCTCGATTGAATGAGCGCTTACGTTCCGTTGTGGGTCAAAAGTAATCACAGCTTTTTGGAGGGTGCCTCCTTTCCTGAAGAGCTGGTCGAGCGCGCACACGCGCTCGGCCTTCCGGCCGTTGCCATTACAGAACGCGATGGAGTCTACGGTTTGGTGCGAGCGCATATGCGAGCCAAGGAGCTCGGAATCCGCGTCGTGACCGGGGCACAACTCACGGTCGATGTTGAAGGGAATACACACCAGGTGGTAGCGCTCGCCAAGACTCGACGAGGTTATGCTGATTTGTGCAGAGCACTTTCACTCGGGCATGCTCGATGCGAGAAAGGCGTTTCCATCATCACTGCTGCAGATCTAGAACAGGCCCGGGAGGTGTTCTTTCTCTGTACGACACCCGCAACATTGCGCGTGTTGCATGCGAGCCATGGCCCTTCATCCCTGTTTGCCCTTTGCGCGCGTCATCTCACCGACCGCGAACGGCCACGAGAGAAGCGCTTGCGCTCTGTGGCGAAAGAGCTCGGTGTGCAGACGGTAGGGGCCAACGAAGTCCTCTATCACGACAAGCTCCGGCGCCCGCTCCAAGACATTTTAGCCTGTATTCGCGCTGGAAAGGTGCTTTCGGAGGCAGGCCATGCCATCTGCGAAAACGCAGAACACGACCTCAAACCCGCCGATGAGCTCGGTCGCCTCTTTGCAGACGACCCTGCTTGTCTGCGTCGGACACTCGACATCGCGGAGCAGTGTGCGTTTAGCCTCGATGATCTTCGTTATCGATATCCGGAGGAGCACCTTCCTTCCGGCCGAAGCGAACAGGGGTGGTTGCGTGAGCTCGCGTTTAGAGGCGCGCGCTCACGTTACCGAGGGAAGGTGCCCGCCGACGTTCGTACACAACTCGAACGCGAGCTTAAGATCATTCGTAGCCTCGATTACGGGGGCTACTTCCTAACGATGCACGAGATCGTTCAGTACTGCAGAGAACAAAACATCTTGTGCCAAGGCCGTGGCAGCGCCGCAAACAGCGCAGTGTGTTTCTGTTTGGGTATCACGGCCATCGATCCCGTGCGCATGGATCTGCTATTCGAGCGCTTCTTGAGCGTCGAGCGCGCCGAACCGCCTGACATCGATCTCGACATCGAGCACGAGCGTCGCGAAGAAGTCATTCAGCACGTGTACGAAAAGTATGGTCGCCGGCATGCCGCAATGGTCGCAAACATCATTCGGTATCGCATCCGCTCTGCGGTGCGTGACGTAGGTAAAGTGCTCGGCCTCTCTCGAACAGATCTCGAGACTGCCACGCGGCTGCTCAGGCATCGGGACGACATCCTCAACCCCGAGCTCCTCGAAGAAGCAGGGCTCGATAAGGACGCGCCGGCGGCCCATCACCTCGCCTCGTTAGCCTCTCAAATACTCGATTTTCCTCGACATTTGTCGGTTCACCCGGGGGGGTTCTTGCTCGGCCATCGCCCCGTAGACGAGATCGTTCCCATCGAGCCAGCCACCATGGAAGCACGCACCGTCATCCAGTGGGACAAGTACGACGTCGACAACCTCGCGTTGTTCAAGGTCGACCTCTTGGGGCTCGGGGCGCTCACCTGCATTCACCACGCGTTTGATCTGTTGCGTGAACACAAGGGGCAGTCTCTCGAAATTGCAACCGTTCCCGCAGAAGACAAAGCTACGTACGACATGGTGTCACGAGGCGACACGGTCGGCGTATTTCAAATCGAGAGCCGGGCACAAATGGCCATGCTGCCACGGCTTCGCCCGCGCACGTTCTACGACTTGGTGATCGAAGTCGCGATCGTGCGCCCGGGTCCCATTCAAGGCGACATGGTGCACCCGTATTTGCGACGACGGAAGGGCGAGGAGGATGTGGACTATCCACATCCAAAACTCGAACGAATCTTGAGCAAGACGCTTGGTGTTCCGATCTTTCAGGAGCAGGTCATGAAGCTTGCGGTCGAGGCGGCTGGGTACACGCCGGGCGAAGCGGATCAGCTTCGACGCGACATGGGGGCGTGGCGTAAGTCAGGGCGAATTGAAAAGCATAGAACGCGCATGATCCCGCGCATGCTTGCCGAGGGCATTCCCGAGGAGTTTGCCGAGCGCGTGTTCTCTCAAATCAGAGGCTTTGGTGAGTATGGTTTCCCAGAGAGCCATGCGGCATCCTTTGCATTGCTGGCCTACGTCACCGCATGGCTCCGTTGTCACCACCACGACGCGTTCACCTGCGCGATCCTCAATTCCCAACCCATGGGGTTTTACACCCCGGCAACACTGGTCGAAGACGCGAAGCGCCACGGAGTCAAAGTCCTCCCCATCGACATCAACAAAAGCCGTTGGGACTGCACCCTAGAAGTCATCACTGGCACTGACACTGTTACCGGAGTGCGGATGGGGCTTCGGTATGTGAAGGGGCTCGGCGTGGTGGAACGGGAGCGTGTCGAGTCGGGCGACCCACCATACCCGAACCTCGCGACTTTCGTTCGCCAAACCCGACTCCAGAAAAAGGGCCTTCATGCACTCGCCGAGGCCGGCGCGTTGGAATGCTTCGGTCTCAACCGGCGTGATGCGATCTGGCAGGTGCGGAGTCTGTCGCGATTCGCACGAGACTCGTTGCCGCTCGAACCCGCATCAAGCCAAATCTCATTCGCATCGTTGGCAAGTGACGATCAAGTGCTCTGGGACTACCGCGCGAGTCATCACAGCACGCGTGGCCATCCCATGCGAGGGCTTCGTCATTCATTGCGTGCACGAGGCATCCACGAAGCGACGCGTATCCGAGACTCCACGCATGGTGACGAGGTCGACTACGTCGGCTTGGTGATCTGCCGTCAGCGCCCTGGCACGGCATCGGGCGTCACCTTCTTCACGCTCGAAGATGAAACGGGCTTCGTCAACGTCGTCGTGTGGAAGCAAGTGTTCGACCGATATGCCGCCCTCGCCAAGACCGCCGCCTTACTCGGTGTGACGGGTAAGGTTCAAAAAGCAGACGGCGTCATCCACCTGATGGCCAAGTCGCTCTGGGCGCCAGACGTGACGGACGTCGCCCTCGCCGCCCAAACTCACCGCTCTCGCGACTTTCGCTAAAGACGCTCGTCAGTTGCAGCTACACCCCAAGAGCCCGAGCTGAACCACCCAGTACGCCTCGATACCAAGCTGCACGGAGAAGATCGTGGCCCGGAGGGTCACCGCCATTGGGCTGCTCGAAATCAAGTGGACCGTAGATTGCGCCACACGGGCGAGCACCACCCATCGCGCCAGCGAATCGGTAATCCCGGCATTGTCGGTCACGAGGGCGACGAGAATGATCGCGGCAAAAATGGGTAGGTTCTCGTAGCAGTTTGCGTGCGCACGGCAGAGCCTCCCCGAGAACGCGGAAACGTCGGAGCCGAACGGCTCGAACGAGTTCGCGGCGCGCTTCTTCGTGAGCACGTACCCGGTCCGGAGGCTGACAATCGTGATTGCCAACAACAACACCCACGCGGCGTAAGCGAGCAGTGCAAGAGCGGATGGCGACATCATGATTCTCCCGGCGGTGTTCGTTATTCGCTATTCGAGCGGAAGCTCTGGTTCGTCACGGCGCGGCCGCAGGCTCTCTCGCTCAATGGTCCGCACACATGCGTTCCATCTCAAGATCGCGTCGTCGACCCCAGCGGGTTTGAGCGCCTCCGCTCGTTCGTAATGCTGCATGGCCTCGTGAAGACCTTCATACGCAAACGCGCGCTCCATCCCGCCGTGCAGCAAATGAGCGCGGCCTTGGCGCTCCGCCACGAGCCCGGCGTAGTACGCGCGCTCGTACGCCCCAGGAAGCTTTGCGACGTGCTCGTTGGCGCGACGAGCTCCGTGGGAGCCCCCGCCTTGCTGGAACTGATCGGTGAGTGAGAGGATCAGTGTGATTCGCGCCTGCCCGTGGCCAGGGTCCACTGCAAGGATGTCGAGACAGATGCTCTCGGCTTGGTCGGGATCGTTGAGCAGGCGGTAGTGCTCGGCCCTCTCGACAGAATGCTCGATCGCATCGGTAGAAATGCGTTTCAGTACGAAGCGTTCTGTCATCCCGACTGCTCCTCCGTGTGGGTCTTCGTTCGCACCTTACGCCCTGCGAAGAGCCGAGCCAAGCGTGCAAGCGGATCGTAGTAGCGATCGACGACTCGCTCCTTGAGAGGAATGATCCCGTTGTCGGTAATCGTGATGTGCTCCGGGCAGATATCGGTGCAGCACCGCGTGATGTTGCACATCCCCGAGCCGTAGTCCTTCTTGATTTCGGGAATGCGGTCGTCGTCGTCGAGTGGGTGCATCTCCAGGCTGGCGAGGCGAATCATGAAGCGTGGTCCCACGAAGGCGTCCTTGCGGTCGCGGTCGCGCACCACGTGGCAAACGTCTTGGCAGAGGAAGCATTCGATGCACTTGCGGAACTCCTGCACCCGGTCCGCGTCCTGCTGGTACATCCGGTGTTCGCCATCCCGGCCGCGGGGCTTGGGCTTGAATGGCGCGATGCGCTTGTTTTGCTCGTAGTTCCAGGAGACGTCGCAGGTGAGATCCTTGATGATGGGAAACGCCTTCAGGGGCTGTACCGTGATGACCTCGTCCGGCGCGAACGTGTTCATCCGGGTCATGCACGCCAGGGCCGGTCGCCCGTTGAGCTCCATGCTGCACGAGCCGCACTTGCCAGCCTTGCAGTTC
>JAUXFZ010000153.1 GCA_030622585.1 Myxococcales bacterium | reverse complement strand
GCGGAAACCGACTCCCCGCTCGCCGATCGAATGCGGCCGAACCGGATCGAAGACGTGGTGGGCCAGCGGCACCTGCTTGGAGACGGGCACATCTTGGCCCGCGCGATTCGTGCTGACCGTATCCCGTCGATGATCCTCTGGGGACCGCCGGGCACCGGAAAGACGACGCTCGCGCATGTGATTGCAAACGAGACGAACTCGATCTTCGTGCTGTTCAGCGCGGTGCTCGGCGGCGTGCCAGAGCTTCGGAAGATCATCGCCACGGCCAAAGAACAGAAGAACTACTACGGCAAGAAAACGATTCTGTTCATCGACGAGATTCATCGGTTCAACAAGGCACAGCAGGACGCCCTCCTCCCACACGTCGAGAACGGCACCGTGACGCTGATCGGCGCGACGACCGAGAACCCTTCGTTCGCGGTCAACTCTGCGCTGCTGTCCCGCGCGCGTGTGTTCGACCTCAAGCCGCTAGAGGCCGAGGACCTCCGCGAACTCCTCGGGCGGGCGCTTGCAGACGACGAACATGGGCTTGATCACCTCGCTCAAACGGTCGACGACGACGCGCTCGCAGCGATTTCACAGAATGCGCGAGGTGACGCCCGGCGCGCGTTGTCCGCGCTCGAGCTCGCTTGCGACTTTGCGCAGTCAGCTGGAGTGGAGAGGCTCACCGTCGCGATCGTCCAAGAGGCGCTGGCGACTCAAACACTGCTCTACGACAAGTCCGGCGAAGAGCACTACAACGTCATCAGTGCGTTCATCAAGTCGATGCGGGGCAGCGACCCCGACGCGTCGCTCTATTGGCTGATGCGAATGCTCGAAGCCGGCGAGGACCCGCTCTTCGTGCTTCGACGGATGTTGATCTTCGCGAGCGAGGACATCGGCAACGCCGACCCGCGGGCGCTCGAAATCACCGTCAGCGCGGACGCTGCGTTTCGGCGACTGGGCATGCCCGAGGGCATTTTCCCAATCGCGCAGTGCTGCACCTACCTCGCCAGCGCGCCCAAGAGTAACGCGAGCTACAAGGCCTGGAAGATGGCCCAATCCGACGTGCGAGAGCACGGGGCGCTCCCGGTACCACTCAAGCTCCGCAACGCGCCAACTGACGCGATGAAGTCCTGGGGCTACGGAGAACACTACCGCTATCCTCACGACGAGAGCGGCTTCAGCCGCGGCGAAACGTACCTGCCCGATCAACTGGTCGACCGCCGGTACTATCGTCCGACCGAACACGGCTTCGAAGCGCGAATTCGCGAACGCCTGGGCGAGCTTCAGGCGGCGCCTAGAACGAAGGGGGGCGAGACGGGCGGTGGGTCGGGCGAGCCGCGGGGAGAAAAATCCTGAAGATGGCGGCGCCTCGCTCTCCGTCGGCCTCGATCGCCCCGCCCACGCCGTCGAGGGCCACCGATGCTGCAAAGAGCCCGACGAACCGGCTGTATCGACCGTCCAGCCGACCCTTCAACGCGTGCTGCCCTTCGAGGGTGAACGCAATGTCTCGAAGCTCCGGAGCGATCGCCTCCCCCGCGTCTTGGACTTCGATCACGACGCGGCTGCTTTGTTGGTAGACGCGCACAGTGGCGCGGGGATCACGTACGTTGGCAAGGGTATTGTGCAGAAGAAGGTCGACGACGTCGACCGCGACTTGCGCGCCCTGCGCGTAGAGCTGATCTCCGTGGGCGAGTTCGACCGTCACCGGGACCGGCGTGTCCGCCCGTTCGAGACGCTCCAAGAACACCCCGGCATCGCCGTTGGCTGCCTCGATCGGGATGTGGCCCGTAAACCAGCGGCTGATCCAGGCAAGCATGTCGAGCCCTCGCCGCAGCTCTCCAACCGCTAGTTTCACGTCTTGCAACGCCTCGATGGCATCGGTGTCGACCAGACCGACCTCTTCTAGAAAATCGGCGTTCGCCGTGATGGTCGCCGCGGGGTTGCGAAAGTCGTGGACGAGTAGGCCCAACACGCTCCCCATGTCGTCGGCTTTGATCACGTCGGGCTTCGCCACGCCACCTCCCTACCACGAGGCATAACTCAAGGGAAGAAGAGCACGTCATCCTCGCCACGCTCCTCGATCAGCGCGGCCACGTACGAAAGAACCGTAGCCCGACGCTCCAGGACGTCCGCAATTTGAGCGTCGTTCAACAGCGGGTCGGCGTCGTGGCTCGGGTCCCGGGCGAGCTCGGCTTGGACCGACTCTTGGTCGAGGGCGGCCAAGCGGCGCACCAGGTCCTTGGAGAATCGCTCCGTGCGGGTCAGTCCGGCGAGGAGCTTGTCGTAGCGCCGCTCGAGCAACGGGGTCGAAAACGCGCGGTCGTTGTCGCGAAGAAGGGCACGCTTTCGACTCGGGTCAGTGGGGAGGTTGCCGCCGCTGAACCGATCCCAGTTCCCGATGACGAAGTCGAACACGAGCATCGTCGAGAGGTCGCGCGCCAGTGCGGCTTTGCCCTCAGGGATCTCTCCATCCTGAAGCCAGCTCTGCCAACGTGCTTGCTTCTCGAGGCCGATCGACCTCATGCCTTTGACCCAATAGACGGCGGCACCAGGAGCCGAACCGTCCGCATCCCACAGAACGGCGCGCCGAATCGCTCCGCGTCGATCCAGCATGTCCTCGTAAAAGCGCTGCCGGATCTCGTTCCAGGTGGCGCGACGGTACACCGCCGGCGGCACGTTATCGAGACCGAGCAAGCGGCTGATACGATACGCGGCGATCTCGTGCCGATAGCCATGTTGGAGCTGATGGCTCCGAACGCGGAGCGCGGCCGTCACGCGAGCTACGGTTCGCATTCGCAAGACGACCGAGCTGTGCCCCACCGGTTTGAAGCTACGCGAGTCCGCCGAGGCGATGACTTCGAGAATCTCGTCCTGCTCGACGTCTGTGCCGACGAATCGAGGCGGGGGCCCGGGCTCGGCGCTTGCGCCGGAGCTCAGCCAAACGGCAACAACCGCCGCCAGCGCGAAGCTAGCGAACGCCCGCAAAGAGATTCTTGGCAATGACCATCCGTTGGATCTGGGAAGTCCCCTCATAAATCTGAAGGATCTTCGCGTCGCGCATGAGCTTCTCGACGGGGTACTCCGTCATGTAGCCATTGCCGCCGAAGACCTGCACCGCGTCGATGGCCACTTGCATGGCGCTATCGGCCCCGAATGCCTTGCTGTACGACGCAACGAGTGAGTTACGACCCCCTTGGTCGATCTGCCACGCGGATTTATGCACCAAGAGCCGAGTCGCCTCGTACTTGATGCCCATCTCTGCGATCAACGCCTGCACCATTTGATGCTCCGCAATCGGGACGCCGAAGGTCTTGCGCTCGAGTGCATAGGCGATCGATTCTTCGAGGCCTCGGCGGATCAGCCCGCACGCACCGGCTCCGATGTCTGGGCGGGTGCGGTCGAAGGTCTGCATCGCGAGCTTGAAGCCATGGCCTTCCTCAGCGAGGACATTGTCGCCCGGAACGCGCACGTCATCGAAGTTCACGGTGGCCGTGTTGCTCGCCCGCTGGCCGAGCTTGTCCTCCGTCTTACCGACGCTCACGCCTTGCGCGTCGCGGTCGATCACGAACGCCATGATGCCGCTGTGGCGAAGCGAGGGGTCGACGGTCGCGAACACGATATACCAGCTCGCCCACGCGGCATTGGTGATGAAGCATTTGGAGCCGTTGACGATCCAGTCGTTGCCATCCTTGCGGCACGTCGCCTGAATCCCCGCCGCGTCACTGCCGGCTGCAGGCTCGGTAAGCGCGTACGCAGCGAATACCGGCTCCGACGTGAGGAGGCCAAGATACTTCTTCTTTTGTGCATCGTTGCCAGCAATGAGAATGGGCGTCGCGGCAAGCACGTTGGCCGTCATGCTCGTTTGGATGCCAGTACATCCAAAGGCGAGCTCTTCCGTCAACAGAACATGGTCGACCTCGCCCATGCCGGCACCACCGTACTCCTCGGGAATGTTCGGTCCGACGAAGCCGAGCTCCCAGGCCTCTTTGAAGACGTCCAACGGGAACTCGTGGGTCTTGTCTGCCTCGCCGGCGATCGGAATGATCTTCTCGCGCGTGAAACGGCGAGTCTCGTCGACGAGGGCTTTCTGTTCAGGGGACAACTCGAAATTCAACATGTCGCTACCTCTTGGTCAACGGCGCCGCTCTTGTTCGCGTCGCTCGAGCTCGGCCCTCACGGCGCGGGCTCCCAGTCGAAAGCCGAACGCCAAGCCAATCAGCAAGACGCCCGGAATGTAAATGATGTGACTGATGGACGGCATCAGCGGCCCTCGGAAGCTCGAATCTCCGCACTGAGACGTTCGAGCTCCTCGGCGGTCTGGCGCTGCAGGCCGCGCATTCGCATGAGAAACAGAAACAAGAGCGCCCAGACGACCGAATAGGCCGCCAGCAGCAGCGCTCCGCCTGAAATGCTCTCCGCTTCGGGCCCGCGCACCCCGACGAACTGTGTCGCCCTCTCCTCGGCAGCGTCCTCTTGCGTTTCGGAAGCACCCGCATCGGGCACAGGGGGCGAGTCCGCAAGCGCCGTAGGCGTGATGAGCATCGTGCATCCCAGCACGAGCATGGCGATCAGAACTCGCATGTCATTTCCTTCATCGGTGCATCAACTCGAGTCGTAACCGGACGGATTCTTCTCGTTGCCGCTCGATGGACGCGCGCGCCCAGATCAGGAGCGCGGCCAACCCCGTGAACGCCAGAAAGCTGAGTCCGAGAGCCCAATACATCTCCGACTCGAGCCCTCCGCCTTTGCCGGTGATCACCGTAGGGTGCACGCCTCTCCAGCGCTGAACGCTGTAGTGAATCAACGGCAGGTTCACCAGGCCCAACAGCGCCAAGGCCGAGGCAAACCGTTTTTCGACTTCGCCCGTATCGCCCATGGAGCGAAGCGCGAGGTAAGCGGCGAAGATCATTCCCGACAGGAGCGTAGTGGTGAGCCGAGGGTCCCAAGTCCACCAGACCCCCCAGGCCTTGCGCGCCCAGAGTGGCCCCGTGAGCAAGACGATGAGACAGAACAGCGTCCCGACCTCCGCACCCGCGACCGCAACCGCGTCCCACCGGGGATCCCGCTTGAGTAGATACACTCCGCTGGCCACTGCCGACACGAAGAAACCGATGTACATCGCGTAGGCGCTCGGAACGTGGAAGTAGAAGATCTTCTGGACGATACCCATCTGCTGTTCGACGGGGGCGACGACGAAGATGGTGTAGAGAGCCGCCGCGAAGAGCGCCAGTGTCGCGAACAACACCAACGACCACACGGTCGAGCTACCAGATTGATGCGTACGGCTCATGATCGTGCTCGCCGGGACGCTAGCATGCAGTCGGAGGGGCGTCAGCCCCGAGCGCCCTCGAATTTCCCGATTAAACGCCGTCGGTTTGCCGGCGTTCCTGCTCGCCGCTAAAGACGGCGCTGATGGATTTGCTCGACCGGCGGTTCCTTTTCGTAGTCGGCAAGGGTGGCGTCGGGAAGACGACCGTGGCGACGGGCCTCGCGCTGGCGGCAAGCCGCCGCGACAAGAAGGTCCTGCTTGCGCTGGTGAACTGCAACGAGCGAGTCAGCCAAATCCTCGACACCGACCCCATCGGATCCAAGATCGTCACCGTTGCGGAAAACCTCGACGTCGTGAACATGACCCCGGACGCGGCCCTTGAAGAATATGGGCTGATGATCCTGAAGGTGAAGGCCGTCTTCAACGCGGTTTTTAGAAACCGGTTGGTGCGGGCCTTCTTGAAAGGGACCCCAGGACTCGAGGCCTGGTCGATGCTTGGAAAGGCGTTCTACCACGCATGTCCCCCGAAAGGGGAACCCGACTACGATCTCGTCATCGTCGACGCTCCCGCGACGGGTCACGCGCTGGACATGCTCCGTGTACCCTTCGTCATCGAGAACGTTGCGCCCCCGGGCATGCTGCGACGGGATGCGGCGAGAGCGGCCGAGATGTTCAGAGACCCCGAACGAGCAGGCGCTGTCCTGGTTACGCTCCCCGAATACATGCCCGCGAACGAAACCATCGAACTATCGGACGCCTTGGAAAACGAGCTCGAGGTTCCAGTCCTTCATCTGGTCATCAACCGTGTGCTCGACGTGCTCTTTGCCGAGCACGAACGGCCTATCCTCGAAGGCCTGCCCTCGAAGATCGCGGACGATAGCGAGATTCGCGGGCTGGCTGTGGCCGGCAAGCGTCGCGCCCTGCGCGAAACAATCCAGGCTCGGGCTATCCAGCGGGTACGCGGCCACATCGAAGCGCCGTGCGCCGAGCTGCCGTACTACAATGGACTAGAAAGCAACGTGGCGGCGATCGAGGCGCTGAGCGAAGCGCTGCTGCGTCCCGTTTGATCGGTTGCGGCAGCTCGACAATCCACTAGCTTGGCGGGCGAGGTCAT
>JAUXFZ010000035.1 GCA_030622585.1 Myxococcales bacterium | reverse complement strand
TTGTTCTCTGCAACTCGAGAGCATGAAGTTGGAATCGCTAGTAATCGTGGATCAGCATGCCACGGTGAATACGTTCCCGGGCCTTGTACACACCGCCCGTCACACCATGGGAGTTGGGTTTACCCGAAGGCAGTGCGCCAACCGCAAGGAGGCAGCTGACCACGGTAGGCTCAGCGACTGGGGTGAAGTCGTAACAAGGTAGCCCTAGGGGAACCTGGGGCTGGATCACCTCCTTTCTAAGGAGCATTTTCTCGCAAGAGAAATGTATCTGGTCATATCCGAGTAGTGACTATGGCATTGCCAACTTGTTGGCCCTGCCAGATTCCGCTTCAGTTTTCAGTGTCCGATCGGACGAGCGATGCCCGCTTCGTCGTTAACGAGCCGGCACGTCGCCCCCGTTTGAGAGCTTTCGTCGGCGCGTGTCAGGCTTGATCAGGCCGCGCGACCGGCGGAGGCGATTCCAGGGAACGCTTCGTTACCCAAGTCCACAGCGCACCCTTCCTCAAAAAGACGTTCGAGGTCGACGTGTTGTCGGACCGCGAGTACCAACAGCGTTGGTGCAAGTCGAACCTCGACCTCTTCTTGCACGGCTTCCTCGCGTCTCCGGACCCAGGCGTCAGATGAGCTTGGCGACGAGCTTGCGACCCGAAAGGATTTCAATGCCACGAACCACCTCAAGGCCGTTCCACCACCGAGACCTACAGGTCGGCGCGCCGGCCGTCCTGTTGTTGGCTGTTCTGTTCACCGTCTCAGCGTGCCGCACACCAGACCCGCATGACCCGACCGGCAAGTGGCTCGAGTTGGCGACGGAGAACGTGACCCAAGAAACCTTCGTCGAGTGTCCAGGCGAATCCGGTTCTTTGAGCTGCGGAACGGTAACGCTCGAGCTAGCCGACAACGCAAAACTCGACATCATCCAGACGACCGATGAGGCCAGTGAGCCCGCGCCGTGGCGAGCCAAGGGGACGTGGTCGGTCGCAGACAATCGTCTGACGCTCATCTTGACCGATGAAGGCCCGACCGCGGATAGCCTCGTGCCCATCGACCCTCCCAAAGAAGAAGTGTTCGTCTACACGGTCTCGGGGGACGCTCTGGCTCTGAGCGCTGAAAACGATCAGGGCGACACCATCATCAGCACCTACCTCCTCTACGAAGATTGACACCTGCCCGGGACTCTTCCCCGTCCCCAGGCGGGCTCGTCGCCCTCGGTCATTGCCTGTGGCATTGCCGCCAATCTTCCAGCAGTAGCTTCACGCCGAAGTATCCGAAGATGATGGGGAAGAGGAAATACTGGTACTGCGTCCAGACCAGGGCGAGCAGGGTATCGGCCACTCCGCCCGGCATGTTCTCGAACCCGGCGAACACCTCGGAGAAGGAGAAGATGAACGTCGCCGCCACCGGTTCGCCGCTTCCGAGCACCGGGATCAAGTAGCGATAGGGCGAACGCTTCTTGTTCAGGTAGAAGAAGAAGATCACCGACAGAACATTCACGAAGGAATAGAGTTCCAGCGTGTAGAAGGTCGGGTTGTGGTTGACCGTGCGCAGGTCCACCGAACTGAAAGACGCCAGCACCCACCAGTACATGTTGAGCGGGCTCTCGCGCATGAAGTCGGTTTGCGCCACCACGTCCCCCAGCGTGTGGAGGTTCTCGAAGACGAAGGGAGAGAACAGCACCCAGGGGATCTCCCACAGGGCGTTGGTCAGCGCGTAGGAGAGCATCCATACCACCAGAGCGTCGTGGTAGAGGTCCATTCTCGCGCGGCCTTTGTTCTGTGGCAGCAGAAACACGAGCGCCCAGGCGTTCAACCAAATGCTAATCGAGTAGAGCCCGATCTTCGTGCTCGTGACGAAGTCCAGGACGCCCACGTAAAACAGGACAGCGCAGACGCCCACCCCACCCCAAACGAGGCCGGTCCAGGTTCCAAAGACCCTTATCGTGGTTCGAGAGGCCACGCGCTCGCTGGCCTGCCCAACCATCTGCAGTGTGCTCGCCGCTCTTGCAATGCTCATGTCACAGCCCCGCCGTACGCTGCTCATATTACATCCCGTATCTCTCGTCACCTCCGCCGGTGTCCACCGGTCTCGCCCTGGCTCCCGGGACACACGCTCCAGCACGTCGCTGGGATTGGGCTGCTGAAGCACTGCGCGGGAATTCTGCAGGTCGCCCCGGGATACGAGGTTCCTCAGCCACGTGCTATGCGCGATCGCATGGCAAGCTCTTTGGTGACACTCGACATCGATCGCTCCGTCGCGACGCTCGCGATGGACGACGGCAAGCGCAACGCGCTGTCCCCGGCAATGTTCGACGAGATCTACTCGGCGCTCGAGCGCGCGGAGCGGGAGGGTGCGGCCGTGGTGATCACGGGGCGAGAGGGGGTGTTGTCCGCAGGCTTCGACCTCAAGGTGATGAAGGCGGGCGGCATCCAGGCGGTGAAGATGTTGCGGGCGGGTTACGGGCTGACCGCGCGCCTACTGTCGTTTCCGACCCCCGTAGTCATCGCGTCGCCCGGTCATGCATACGCGATGGGCGTCTTCATGTTGTTGTCCGGCGACTACCGTTTTGGCGTGCCGGGACCGTACACGTACGTTGCCAACGAAGTGGCGATTGGCCTTCCGATGCCGCGCGTCGCCTGCGAGGTGCTGCGGCTGCGCCTGAACCCTGCGGCTCGCGAGCGCGCGGTGACTTTGTCCGAGCAGTTTTCGCCAGAGCAGGCGTTGCAAGTTGGCTTTCTCGACGCATTGGTGCCCACCGAGCAGTTGCTCGATTCAGCGCGAGACAAGGCCGCATCTCTCTTGGAGCTGGATCCGGAAGCGCACGCCGTCTCCAAGAAGCGCCTGCGCGCAGACACCCTGAGAAACATTCGCAAATCGCTTCCTTTGGACCTCAAGGACGCGGTAGTGCTCGGCGCCAAGCGCGCCGCAAAGGCAAAGCTCAAGCGCTGACTACTGGCCTCCGAGGACTCTTTCCATCCGTTCGAACACGTCGGCGATGACCTTGGCTTGGGGCAAGATGGTGACGCGGAAATAGTTGCGGTAGTTCACGTTGAAGCTGGAGCCTGGCGCCACGAGCACGTGCTCCGTCTCGAGCAGCTCCATCGCGAAGTTTTGGTCGTCGAAATTGGGTAGTTTGTCCGTGTCTGCCCCGACGAACGCGTACATCGAACCGCCCGGCACGATCAGGTTCAGGTACTCGCTGGCTTCGACGCCCCTGATCACCGCTCGGCGAGACTCATACAAACGTCCGCCAGGACGGATGAGATCTTTCAGGCTCTGGTAGCCACCCAGCGCCGTCTGTACGCCCCACTGCCCGGGCACGTTGCTGCACAGTCGCAACGACGCCAATAGATCGAGACCGTGCAGGTAGTCCTGGGCGAGTTCGTTGGTGCCGCTGAACACCACCCAGCCCACGCGAAAACCACAGGCACGGTAGACCTTGGACAACCCGCCGAACGTGCCGCACAGAGTGTGGTGCACCAGCGGCGCAACCGGGATGAACTCGGCGTCGTCGTACACCATGCCGTCGTAGATTTCATCGCTGAAGACCACGAGATTGTGCTTCTCGGCGAGTGCGACCATCGCCTCCAGCACCTCTCGGCTGTACACCGCACCCGTGGGGTTGTTCGGGTTGATGATGACGATGGCGCGGGTTCGGTCTGTGATCAGACTGGCCAGAGCATCGAGGTCAGGCTGAAACTGGTTTTCGGGCGGACACGGGTAGTGTACCGCCCCACCGCCGTTGAGCGTCACAGCAGCGGTCCACAGTGGATAGTCGGGGCTCGGTATCAGCACTTCGTCGCCGTCGTTGAGCAGCGCGCGCAATGTCAGATCGATCAGCTCGCTGACACCGTTGCCGATGAACACATGCTCGGCAGTCACGTTCATGACGCCGCGTTCCTGCTGCTGCATCACCACCGCTTCGCGCGCCGGGAAGATGCCCTTCTGGTGGCAGTACGCCTCGCTGCTCGGGAGGTTTTCGATCATGGCCATGCGCATGGTTTCGGGCGTGCGAAAGCCGAACAGACCAGGGTTTCCGATGTTCATCGAGATGATTTCGTGGCCCTGACGCTCCATGTCGTGCGCGCGCTGCGCCAGCTGCCCGCGTATCTCGTAGCGAACACCGTGTAGGTTCTCGCTGGTATTGATTTCGATGGTCATCGGTTCGGGTCAGTCTTGCCTGGCGACGAACCTTACCACAGCCCCCGCGGGAAACGCCTGGTCCGATCGTGACGTAGTTCGAGCGAGTGAGGAGTCCCTCCAGATGACACCGCGGTGGTGTCTGCTACCGTGGCGGCTTCTCGGAGGTAGTAGATTGGACCGCGAAATTCGGGTTGGATTGTGTGGATGCGGCGTCATCGGGGAAGGGCTGGTGACGGCCTTGCTGCAGCATGCAGACGTCATCACCGAGCGAGTGGGTGCGCCCGTGAGGCTTGCGGCCGTCGCTGACAAAGACCCGGCTCGTCTCGACATCGTACGCGCGCAAGATGAGCGCATCGCTTTGGTCGATGACGCGTTCGAGCTCGCCCAGCGGGACGACGTCGATGTCGTCGTCGAGCTCATCGGCGGGGTCGAAGTGGCCGATCGCTTGGTGCGAGCGGCGCTCGGCGCGAAGAAGCACGTGGTCACGGCCAACAAGGCGCTTCTCGCCGAACGAGGGGCGGCATTGTTCGCACTCGCGGAGGCCAATGGCTGCGACCTGTACTTCGAGGCCGCCGTAGCCGGCGCGATCCCCGTGATTCGCGTGGTTCGGGAGTCGCTTGCGTCGGACCACATTCTTTCGGTCAGGGGCATCATCAACGGCACCAGCAACTACATCCTATCGAGCATGGCCAACGAAGGAGCTGCCTTCGCAGACGCCCTCAAAGCCGCGCAAGAGGCGGGATTTGCCGAAGCAGACCCGACGCTCGACATCACGGGCGGCGATTCCGGTCACAAGCTGGCGATCCTCGCCGGCCTTGCATTCGGAGCGCGCGTGCTACCCGGCGAGATCCCGACGGAGGGAATCGAACAGGTCGACCCGCGCGACATTCAGTACGCGCGCAACTTCGGCTACGTGATTCGTCCCCTTGCCATCGCAGAGCGCCTGGAGGGCGGCGCTCTCGATCTACGGGTGCATCCGGCATTGGTCCCCGAGGGCGATCCGCTTGCACACGTCGACGGTGCGCTCAACGCGGTGGCGATTCAGGGTGAGATGGTGGGCCCTAGCTTCCTTTCGGGCCTTGGGGCAGGCGCGGGTCCGACGGCCACCAGTGTTGCAGGCGACATCATCGACATCGCGAAGAACTCACTCGCCGGCGCGCCGGTCAGGACGTGGAACTTCCCATCCAAGAACGATCAGGAAATTCAGGAGATAGCCGACCTCTCGTCTCGCTATTACCTGCGCTTCTCGGTCCGCGACGACTCTGGGGTGCTTGCTGCGCTATCGGGCAAGCTGGGCGACTCGGGCATCTCGATCGAGCAAATGGTCCAGCACGTAGACGCCGGTGACGAGGGCACCGCATCGATCGCCATGCTGACTCACCACGCACGGGAGGGCGATGTCCGAGACTCTTTGCACGCGGTCGACGCCACCGATCTCACAACCGCCCCCACGCACCTCATTCGCATCGTCGAATGAGCTCGTTGCCACGTCTCTTTAGGCGACTCGCGGTTTCTAGCGCGCGAAGAGCCAGTCGAACCAGAGGTCTCGCGCGTCGTCGGTGAAGTCGGGAACGTGAGGGGCTTGCTGGACCGCCCACAGTCCGTTTTCTGCCTCCGCGTTGCAGTTCGAGTACGAACGCACTCGGGTCTCCGAGCCAGGTGGCTCCGGCAAGAGGTTCAGGTTGGGTAGGATCACAAACGGATCGCATCCGCTGCGCTCCCCAAACCCTGCAAGCAGGTTGATGGCCGACAGTATCGCGATGCCGCTCTCTCGCTCTCCGCCCCCAACTGCAACGGTTTCATCGGAGGTCCCGTGCACGGAGAGCAGACTCGTCGGCCCCTCGGCACAGGTCGTATCCGCAGAAAGCGCACCGGCCTGGCTGACGGCGGCCGTGACGCTCGCCGGGTCGTCACAGAGGATGTCGATCGCCAGGTGCCCCCCGTTGGAGCTCCCCATCAAGTAGATGCGCGAGGGGTCTAGGCGATACGTCCGTTTTGCTTCTTCGATCAGGCCTAGGACGTATGCGCTGTCGTCCGGCGCTTCCGGCTCGAACGTCGAATCGCTCGCTCCGGCATTCCAGGCGAGCCTGCCTTCGGTGTCTTCGGTCCCGTCCGGCGTCACCAGCACGAACTGACGCGCTTCGATACGCTGCGTCGCTCCAAGATAGATGGCGGTCGCTGCGGCGCTCGATCCGCGTGCATGCAGCACCAGGACCAAGGGATAGCGCGTGGCGGTCGTATAGTCGGAGGGTGCTTGGACCTGGGCGGGTCTCGAGGCGTCGATCGTTTGAGGGGGCACTTCGGGGCAGTTCGCTGGCTCCGACACGTCGCAGTCGAATGCCTCGACCCCGCCGGACCCCGCGGCCCCGCCGGACCCCGCGACCCCGCCAGAACCACCGCCGCCATCGCTAGAGCCACAGCCCGCAACTACCAACACACACATCCAGAATGAGATCGAGCTACGCATTTCGCTGCGGAGCGTAGCCCAGCGGGCGGCTCCGCGATAACCGGCTGTGCTCGATGAGGCTCCGGCCCCGGCCGCGTGAAGCGCTCTTCAGCAATTTGGGCGTTCTGTGTTTACCGGGGGCGCCGTCCCGGGGTAACGTCTGCCGTCTTCGGCCCACCGGGCGGTGTTGGATTCGGACGAGAGGACCTATCGTGGCTAACTGCAAGCTGGCTTCGTTGCTGTGGGTTGGCGCCAGTCTGCTGACGGCTGGCTGTAGCGGCAACTCGTCGGCAGTTCCCTGTTCGGCTGCGCTGCGGGTCGAGCTCGACGTCACGACTGACGTGGACGGCCTGGGCCTCGTGATCGACGAGGTGCTCTGGACCATCACCGGCAACGGCATGGACGCGATGATGGGCGTGATCGATACGAGCGATCCGAACGCCACGCCCTCGGTCGAGGTGTTTGGCTTGGAACCGGGCGGCTACGTGATCGAGCTCGGAGCGACTTCGGAGAATGGCGAGAGCACCTGCCGAGGAGCGGCGTCGTTCGAGGTGACCGCGGGCGTCGCGACTCAGGTGGCCGTGCTCCTTCGATGCAAGGTGGGGGAACGGCTCGGCGCTGTCCGTGTGAACGGCAAGTTCAACATTTGCGCGGCGCTCACGAAGGCGGTAGTCGCTCCACTTCAGACCTCGGTCGGGAACCTGATCGACGTTCGTTCCCAAGCCGAGGACGCCGAGGGCGATGCCATCGAGTACTCTTGGACCTCCAACAGCGGAAGCTTCGCAATGCCTTCTGCGGCCGCGACGTTCTACACCTGCGAAGAAACCGGCAACGACCGACTCACCATCTCCGTGAGCGATGACGGCTTCGACTACTGCGTTGACGCCTGGACCGTCGATGTCCGTTGCGTCGACGGGCACGGGACGGGCGGCACCGGCGGTAGCGGTGCGACCGGTGGAAGCGGTGGCGCAGGCGGTCTCGGCGGCGCAGGCGGAAGCGGTGGCGCAGGCGGAAGCGGTGGCGCAGGCGGAAGCGGTGGCACCGGCGGTCTCGGTGGCGCAGGCGGTCTCGGTGGCGCAGGCGGAAGTGGCGGCATGGGCGGCACTGGTGCGACGGGCGGCGCAGGTGGGGTCGGCGGCGCAGGTGGCGTCGGTGGTGCAGGTGGCGTCGGTGGCAGCGGGGCGGCCGGCGGTGCTGGTGGCGGCTCAGGCAGCGGCGGCACGGGCGGCGGCACCTGCGAGGTGACGATCGCGTTTACCGGATCCGAACCGCGCTCCAAGCGCTAGGGTCCGGTCGGCTCCTTGCTTTCGTCTTCGGCCTCGGGACCCTCGGCGATGGCATAGGTGAGGTGAAACTCGACTCGGCGGTTCTGTGCCAATGCCATCTTGGTCCTCGCGTCCGGCACCAGCGGGCGCGTCTCACCAAACCCCTCCGCGATGAGACGGTCCCTGCGCACCCCACCTTCGTCGACCAGATACCGGGCGACCGATTCAGCGCGCCGTTGGGAAAGCCCCATGTTGTAGGTGGCTCGGCCGGTCGAGTCGGTGTGGCCCTCGACGCGGATGATCGGAATCTCCGGGTGGGCGATCAGGACCTCCGCCACGTTGTCGAGCACGGCATAAGAGCGCCTCTGGAGCTGCGCGCTGTCCGAGTTGAAATAGATCTTATCGAGGATCTCGAGCCGAGTGTCTTCAATGACGACGTGTTGCTCTTCCGGGCAACCTTGATTCTCGACAGGACCCGGATCGTCCGGGCAATTGTCGATTCGGTCGGGTACGCCGTCACCGTCCCGGTCGGGATCCGGCAGGGCGAACACGTCGTCATACGCAACTACGACGACGCTCTTTCGTTTCGCGGGCATCGTGTAGCCGAGCATGCCGATCAGACGCCAATCGGGATTTCCATAGCCCGAGGTCACGCCCCCTGTACCGGCGATGCCCACCGCAAACCCCTTGCGATGCAGGTACTTGAACCCACCGAGGAGCTCAACCGGTGATTCCTGGCTCCCGCCGAACCCGGTTCCCGTGGCGGCCGCGGTTCGACCAAACGCTTCCACCGTGAGCATGAACCGCTCCTGCCCCAAGAGGAGCTGCACGGCGGCTCCGAACGTCAGCTGGTTTCCGATACCGAGCGAAGGGATGTCTTGTGTGTAGTTGGTCTTGTAGCCGAGGTTGAGCGGAATCCGAACCCACTCGCCCGCGTTGAAGGTTCCCAGGACCTCGAACCATCCGCCCACGTGGGGGCTCTTGTCTGGCTCGCCGAGGTAATTCTGGCTCGGCCTCGCGGCGGACGCCGTGTTGGTGGTCAGGGTGGCTTGGACCGCCAGTTGAAAAATGTTCTCGCGCGTCCCGTACAGCACCCCGCGAGCGCCTACATACAGATCGCCGAGGCCGCTGCCCGTCGGAATCAGCGCACCCAACCCGATGGATTCGAGGAAGCCGGCGCCGGCATCGCTCAGGTTGTCGCCGAGGATGAACGTGTAGGGAACATCCATGAAGATGACGAGGCGCTCCCACAAACCGAGGCTCCACGTGAGGTGCCCCGTAAGCTGTGAGTGGACGAGCTCGAGGCGCTGATCGGGGATCGGGCCGTTGGTCACTTGGAGCTCCAGCGCGTCTCGTGAAAAATCCAAGTAAACCTGGAAGCCGAACCGCAAGTGCCCCTGCCCGTCGGCATTGCTCACCGCGAACCCGTCGGTCGTGAGCTCCGAGGGTCGAAACTGGTTCAAGTCGAGCTGCGGAAGCGTCTGCGCGCCGGCACTCGACGCAAAGCCGAGACCACTCACGATGGTCGTCAGGACCACGACCCAAGCGCGGCGGGACATCAGCTCCTTGGTACCACCTTTCCTTGGCCGTACACACAAAGGGCCCGGCTTCGGCCGTGAGGTTCAGGAGAAGCTCACGAGCTCGTAGTCGTCTGCGTGCAGGTTGCGCGCTCGAAGGACGAACTCGGCGGCGAAGCCCGGGTAGAGTGAATGGTTGCTTCCGTCTTTGTCGAGGTACCAACTGTTGCAGCCCCCCCAGACCATGTACCGCATGCGATTCTGGATTCCCGCGTTGTACTCGTCTTGCCTGCTCTGATGGACGTCGATGTACTTTAGGTTCTCTGTCATGAGCTTCTTGATCCCCTGCAGAGCGTGGGAGATCTGCGCTTCCGTGTAGACGAGGACCGACGTGTGACCGGGACCGGTGTTCGGGCCCATCATGATGAACCAGTTGGGGAAGCCAGCGACGGTGATGCCCATGTATGCGGTCGCGCCACGGCTCCAAGCGTCCGTGAGCGTGCGCCCGTCGCGACCGATGATCGGAAACGGCGAGTTGGCGAGTCCCAGCTTGTAACCCGTCGCGAGCACGATCGCGTCTGATTCGTGTAGTGTCCCATCCTTCGTTCGAACGCCTCGGGGTTCGAACCCTTCGATTGCGTCCGTGACGAGGTTCACGTTGTCGAGCTCGAATGCCGCCAGATAGTCGTCGGAAACCAGAACGCGCTTGCAGCCGAACTGAAAGTCGGGCGTGAGCTTCCTGCGCAGCTCCGGGTCTTTGACCTGGCGCCGCAGATTCCACATCGAGATGAATACACCCATTCGCGAGAGGATCTTCGAGTTGAAAAAGACGATGGGACCTAGCGCCTCGCTCATCCAGTATTTCACGAAGCGGCTTGCGTGAAGGAAGAATGGAACCCGCGCCAAGACCCCCCGCAGCCACTTTGGATAGAAGGCGTCGAACTTGGGGATGACCCAGGCCGGCGTGCGCTGAAAAACGCTCAACATGGCGACGACGGGCGCGATGCTCGGGACGACTTGAACGGCGCTGGCTCCGGTCCCGATGACCGCGACCCGTTTGCCCGTCAGGTCGACATCGTGGTTCCAGCGCGCCGTGTGCATCATTTCGCCTTCGAAATCATCCATGCCGGCGATGTCGGGATAGGCCGGATCGACCAGGCCGCCGACTCCGGCGAGCACAGCGCGTGCGGTGAAGGTTTCCCCGTCGCTCGTCGTCAGCGTCCAAGCTCCCGCCTCCTCATCGAAACGAGCTTCGACGACCTCGGTGTTGAGCCTCATCCGTTCGCGGAGCTTCCACTTGTCGACGACGCCAAGAAGGTACTCTTGAATTTCCCAGGATGTCGCGTAGCGCCGACTCCAGTTGGGGTTCTGCTCGAACGAGAGTGAATAGACGTGTGACTGCACGTCGCAAGCACAGCCCGGGTAGTTGTTGTCCCGCCAGGTGCCGCCGATCTCGTCAGCGCGCTCGAAGATCGTGAACGAGTCGATGCCCGCTTTGATCAGCTGAATGGCGGCTCCAATCCCCGCAAAACCCGCTCCAATGATGGCGATCGGAAAGTCGGGACGCTCGTGCATGGAGGCGCAGGCTAATGCAGCGTCGGTGGCCGTGCCAACCTCGACCCCGTGTCGTTCGGGCGCAGAATATGCGCCGCGCATCGCAGCGTACGCGAGTGCCTTCGACTGAGCGGTACGAGGCAGCTACGTTGCCGCGACGATGGAAATGACCCTGTTCCAGAGAATCGAGGCCGGAGTTTCAGGGCGCTTGCTACGCGCGTCCGATTCGTTCGTGAGGAGCATGACGAGGCATCGCCGAATGGTCGACGGCGAATCGCTCGATCGCCGCGCTCAATACATGTTCGAGCTCGGCAGATTCGCCGAACGGTCTTTGCCGAGCATGACGCCGGAACGCGCCCGAGCTTACTACGCGCGCTTGTGCCGGGTACTCGAAGCGGCGCCACCAGAGGTCGCTCGAACGTCGGAGCTGACGATTCCGATGCGCTCGGGCACATGCCCCGGGCGTGCCTACTACCCGCCGGGTGCAGACGTAGGGACTGGCGCCGTGCCCGGCCTGGTCTACTACCACGGCGGCGGGTTCACGATCGGTGACATCGACACCCATGACACCGTGTGTCGACGTCTTTGCGTCGCGGCGAACTGCGTGGTGGTCTCCGTCGACTATCGCCTGGCGCCGGAGCATCGGTTTCCGGCGGCGGTCGAGGATTGCTACGACGCTTACAGCTGGGTGCGTGACCACGCGCAGGGGCTAGGCATTGCTTCGGATCGAATCGCCGTGGGCGGCGACAGCGCGGGCGGGAAC
>JAUXFZ010000203.1 GCA_030622585.1 Myxococcales bacterium | reverse complement strand
TGGCACTACGTTCTGCTCCATGGGCACCTTCCGTGGTGGGCACCGCACGCCAGCGCGCCGACCTTGGAATCGAGAGTCCTCGAGGTGCTCGAATCTCGAGACGCGCTGCCGCCATCGACGGCGCGGTTGCTTCGCGAGCATCCCGTGGCGATTAACCGCATTGTCTTGCAAGACAACGAGGCGCTGCTCGAGCGCGTGCTGCACCTGGCGGCCGCCGACGTCGCCGCGGCGAGCACGCCGGTATTCGAGTCGCTCGCTCGGTTGGTCGAGATGCGAGCGATCAAGGCGCTGCGCATCGACGCGTTGCGGCGAAATCTCTGGCAGGCGGCTCTCGAGGAAAGCGTGCATGCCACGGCCCCGGATCTGCAGACGCGTCTGCGTGCGCTGCTCCGAGCGGCACTCGAGGCGTCAGCACGGAGTACTTCGATGGCGTATCGCGAGCTTCTGTCGCAGCTGCGCGCGCACCTCCAGCCGGCCGTGTCTCAGACCACGCCAGCGATTCCCGCGAAGATTCGAGAGGTACTGCTTCCGGTGCTTCCTCGCGAAGGTGTCCTGGAGGGCGGGACACCCTCGGACGACGTACCGCTTGTCCCCGACGCGCCAGGCACGGAGACGGTGGGCGACCGGGAACATGGCCCGCGATCGCAGGAAACGAAGAAGATCGGCGATGCGCGCGATGCACGCCCGTCGCCGCCACAGCCCAACAAGGCCGCGGCATCGCCACACGATCGTCACGACGAGTCGGCGGTCCACGCGCAACAACACGAGCACCCCGGCGATGGACGTCGAACCGATGGGGAGTCTCGTCCACGCACTTCGAAGGTCAAAACTGTGGACGGGGAGACGCAAGCAATCGAGCGGCGCAATGAGTCATCTGCGGCAGCACCACCTGATCATCCCGGCCAATCCGCGACGGACGCGCAGCTAAGCGCGCGCCCCAGGCATGAACGTCGCGCCGGTGGCGCGTCTCGTACACGCCGCTCGAAGGTTGAAAGTGTGGGTGCGGAAACGAGTACCCCCTTGGAGGCCCCCGATCGAAACCCACCGAGTCGGCGAAATGCCTCCCGTTCACGTACAGACACGCGTCCCATGGAGACGGAGACTCGCCGCGCTGTGACCCTGAGCGAACGGCACGCGCTGTTCGTCGACGACGCCGGAATCGCCCTCCTGCACCCCTTCCTCGCCGCGCATTTCGAGAAGCTGGGCCTGCAGCGCGACGGCACTTTCCTGGACGATAACGCCCGCGAGCGGGCGGTGCATCAGCTGCGATTCCTCGCGACCGGCGAGGAGGAGGCGCCAGAGACACTGCTCGTGTGCGCGAAGATCATGTGCGGCTTAAAGCCCGAGGTTCCAATCGCACGATCAGTTCCGCTGGACCAGCGTGCGAAGTCCGAAGCCGACGTGCTGCTCCAGGCGGTGATTCGCAACTGGGGCGCGTTGAAGAACACCTCGCCCGATGGATTGCGCGAGACCTTCCTGCGCCGTGAAGGTCGGCTCGAGCGCAAGGACGACGGCTGGAAGCTTCGCGTCGAATCGCGCAGCTACGACCTCTTGCTCGACCGGCTGCCCTGGCCGCTGAGCGTCGTCCGCTTGCCGTGGATGGCCGGGCTGCTCTTTGTCGAGTGGATCTGACGCCGTGAAAGCTACAAAAACAAGCGAGAGCACACGCCCCGCGGCCTCATCTGCCCGTCCCTTCTTCCACTCCAATCGGGAGCATGCCGGTCCCGAGACATCGGATTTCGCCGGCCAGCGCCCGACGTTTTTCCGAGCGTCGGCCACGGGCACCCACAACGGCGGGGCGCCGGCGGTGCAGGCCAAGTGTGCCGAGTGTGAGGCCGAGGAGAACGAGCGGCAGGCCGAACAGGATGGGACCGAATCCGTAGAAGTGCAGCGCATGCCGGCATTCGAGACCGTTGAGGAGAGCGGCGGGGCGGCGACCCAGGTACAGCGAAAGCCCATATTCGAATCCGCCGAGTCGGAACCGGGGAGTTCTGCCGTACCGTTCTTCCCTCAAGTGCAGGCAAAGCTCACGGTGGGGAGCGCCGGCGATCCGCTCGAGCGGGAGGCGGACTCGGTCGCGGAGCGCGTGGTGCGGGGCGAATCGGTGGCGGAACTTGTCGGGACCGGTCAGGGGGCCTCCACCCCCGTTCGGCGCAAGCGCGCGAGCTGCGCGGCCGAACCCGACGGCGAGCTCGGGGGGCTGGCACAACGCGCGCCGACGACGAACGGCGCGGCGACGGGCCGAGCCGACGCGGGGCTAACCGTCGAGAGCCGGTTGCAGTCCCGCCGAGGAAGTGGCAATCCATTGCCAGCTTCGGTTCGTGACGAGATGGAGCCGCGGTTCGGCGCCGACTTTGGCGACGTGCGCATCCATACGGACGGCGACGCGCAGCAGCTGAGCCATGGGCTCGGCGCGCGCGCCTTCACCCATGGCTCCGACATCTACTTCGGTCGCGGTGCGTACGATGGCGGGAGCGCGTCCGGTAAGCGTCTTCTCGCCCACGAGCTGACCCACACCATTCAACAGGGTGCTTCCCGATCGGAACCGTCGGTCGTGCAGCGACTGCCGTGTCCGGCGGCCAATCCACCGGCCGAGCAACCCGCCGAGGACCAGGAGGAACCGGAGCAGGAAGAGCAACCCAAACTGGTCGAGGCGAGCCCTGGCCAGAGCGTTGATGAACGACAACAGCAGGCGCCGGACCCGGAGGAGTTCGCCCCCGAATCGGAAGACAACATCACCGCCGAAGCTGACGAGGCCGTGCCGGAAGCCGACGAACAGGCGGCGGAGGCAGAGGTCGCTGTTAGCGGCGCGGGCGCGGACGGCGGCGAGGGCGGAGTCGCCTCCCAGATAGGCGCAATCCGGGCTGCCGCAGGTGGGGGTGGCGCAGACGGGATCAATCCGGAGGGGCTTGGTGAGGCGGCCAGTCCTGAGGTGGTCGCCGAGCGGGATGCGAACACCGCTTCCCGCGAGGGTGCCGTTGCTCTGCTCGAAGAGATCACGGCGCGGGTCGGCGTCGCCGTCGCTACCGGCGCGCACTTCGCCGACGTGCCGGCCGATCGCGCGGTCCATCAGTCCAAGGTTGAGCGACAGGGGTACCTGACGCGAAAGGCCAGGGCGGATGCGGTCGCCGGCGCTTTCGTCGAGAGCTCCACGGCCAGGGTGCTCGACCTCGTGAATCGCGGCGAACAGCAGTCCGCGCAGGTCGACACCCGCAACGGGAAAAAGCGCGCCGTCCTGGAGGCGACGATCCAAGCGAAGCGCAAAAAAGCGCAGGCCGTGACGCGAAAACTGCGCAGCGAGGCCAAAGCGAAGGCGGAGCAGGCGACCGCGAAGGTTCGGGCGACTCACGCCGCGTCAGTAGCCGTGATCCAGGTGCGGACCGTGATCGCAAAGATCGAGCTCGAGCTCGCCGATCAGCTCGCCCGTCAGCAAGTCGAGCGAGACAAAGCGGCGCAGCTCGCGTCGCTTGACCGACTCTACGCGGAGACGGATCGCCAATACCGCGCCGTGGGACCCCGCGTTGGGGCGGTCGCGGAGCGACGGGCGAACGCGACGGCGACCGAATACGAGGGCAAGAAGACTGGGAAGAAGGACGGGTTTTGGGACGGCTACCTCACGGACAATCGCTGGGATGCACGTGCCGGCGCGGCCCGTGAGACGGGTAAGCAGTACAAGGAAGGTCTCGGCAAGGAAGCCGACAAGCAGGCGGACGCCGCGCTGGAGGGCAAGCCGCGCGACGTTGAGATGATTGAGGTCAGCGCGACCAAGACCCTGGAAGCGCTCGACGCGGCGAAGTCCTCCGGTCTGGGCGCGCTCGATAAGAGCGAGCAGCGTTCGATCGAGCAGGCGGAGAAGACGCGCGGGCGCCTCTTGGCCTCCATCTCGGAGAGCCGAAATTCCACTCTGGCCTCGCTGAGTGAGCAGGATGCTTCCCAGCTCCAGTTCCTGCAGGACTACGGCGTTCGGCAGCAACTCGCGATTGAGCGCGATGGTCTGAGCGCCACAACGTCTCTTTTGACCGGCGTCGCCGACGCGGCGAGTCAGCTGCTGGCGGCGCTCGGCGCGTTCCAGGCGCAGGTCTCCAGCATGGAGGCGCCCCAGGTCGAAGAGCTTGCGGCGGTCGTCGAGGGCCTTTCCGCGCAGTTCGAGACTGACGCCGCGAAGGCCGAGGCTCAAGTCGGCATGTCCACCGAGTTGACCGAGCGCGCTCTCGGCGAGGGTGCAGATCAGGCGACGCAAGCGTTGGAAACCTACAGCGCTAGCGCGTTGGACAACGCCCGGGCGACCTCGTCTGCGTTCGGGGCTACCATCGACGCCCTCGTCCAGAGTGCGACCGACGGATACACCCAGCTTGTTCAGGGACACGAGACGACTGCCCAGAACACCCTGGATTCTTCGCGCTCGATGTTCACGGACCTCACGACGGGCCTTCAACAGGTCTACACGACGCTCATCGGCAATCTGCGTACTCGGTTCACGCAGGCGGTTCAGCAGCTCGAGCTGGGGCTCATCGGCGTTTTGGACCAGAACCTCGACCACGTCATCTGCGAGGAGGCGGAGAAAGCGGCGAAAAAAGTCCAGCCGTGGTGGAAGACTGCGCTCAAGATTCTGCTCGTCATCGTCGTGATTGTAGTTGTCGCGCTCGTCCTAGGGCCGGCGGTCATCGGGGCCGTCGGCGCGGCAGCGGGGGCGCTTGGCGCGAGCGCGGGCGCAGCGAGCGTGATCGGTGCCGTCGTCGGCGGGGCCATCGTCGGCGGTCTGGCCGGTGGCGTGATCCAGATGGGGAACAACGTCATCGACGGCAAGGACCTCATGGCCGGTGTCGGCAAGGCGATCGTCGTCGGCGCCATCGGCGGGGCGCTGGGTGGTGCCGGCGGCGCGCTGGCGCAAGGCCTTGCGAATGCAGGCAGGCTCGGTGCGGCCGGCCTGATGCAATCGTCGATGAAGTTCGGGATCGACGCCGCCTTCGACGTGGCTGGTGGCATCCTCGGCGACCTCGCCGTCGGCAATCCGCTCACGCTCGAGGGCGTGCTCGTCGGCGCGGCAATCGGTGGCGCGGTGTCGATCAGCGTGTCCAACGTCGGTCGACTCGGCAGGCTCGGCACTGCGGTCGAGGGAGTGCAGACGCGGTCGATGGCTGTTGGCGAGGGGATCGGCGCACAGACCGGCCGGCTGCGTGGCGGAGTCAGGGTCGCCGCGGACGCGAATGTGCCCGCGCCGCGCGCTGGAGCGGCCGAACCGGAGCCTACGGCGCCGCGTACAGCGGAAGATTCCGGAGCGCCCCGGACTACCGAAGACGCCACCGCTCCCCGGGCGGGGGAGGAGCCTGGCGCACCGCGCACCGATGAACCCGCAGCTCCACGGACGGACGAAGGTGGCGCACCTGCGGGGAAAGAGCTGGACCCGCAAGCGGAGCGTGTCGCTGGCCCCGAGCCCTCGGAGTCAGGCCACAGCGTCAGCGTGCGGGAAGACGGGACGATCATTCGTTGTTCACAGTTCTGCACGACGCTCGAGAATCGCTACGCCGTGGAGCTGACCAATCCGAAGAACGCGGAGATCGCTGCGCGTTTCGAGG
>JAUXFZ010000343.1 GCA_030622585.1 Myxococcales bacterium | reverse complement strand
TTAGCTTGCGAACCTCATCCCCCGATTGTTCTTCCGACATCTTGCCTCAGCCCCCCTACGGCGATTCGGTTCTCAACTCTGCGAGACGGTCTCGCGCAGCCTTGACGTAATGTTCAGGCGCATCCGCCCCCGCCATCATCACGTACTTATCGTGGTAGCGCTTGGCCTCCTCGTCGTTGCCCTGGAGCGCGTACGTCCAACCGAGCGAAAACAGCGCGTCGCTCATGCCCGGCACGATTCCGAGTGCAGCCTGGAACTCGGCGATGGCTTCGTCGAACTTCCGCTGCTGCTGATACACGGTACCCAACAGGTGGTGAATGTTCGCTTCCTCTTCGGTCCCAGGCATCGCCACCACGAGCGCTTCCTTCAGCACTTGTGCGGCCTGCTCCGGGTATCGGAGATCTGCGTACAGGCGACCGAGCGCCGAGTACGACGGCAGGAACCGCGGGCCGGTCTTGATCGCGTCGGTGTACTGGTACAGCGCGTTCTGCGGGTCTTCGAGCTCCTCGCTGCAACGCCCTAGCTTGAAGTGCGCCTTGAACAACGATGGGTCGATCTCGAGTGCCTTCGTGAACGCCGTCTGGGCCCCCTTCCAGTCTTCGAGCTCGATGAGTACCGTGCCGAGCTTCTCGTGGTAGCCCGCCATGTCAGGCTTCGCGACGATGGCGCGCTCAAGCGCCTCGCGCGCCGCAGAGAACGACCGCAACTCGACCTGCACGATGGCTAGGTTGAAGTACGCCTGATGATTCGTTGGGTCGATCGCGCCGGCTTTCTGAAGGCTCTCAGCCGCTTCGTTGAACCGCTTCATCTGCGCGAGCTCGACCCCCGCATTCATCTCATTCATGGACTCCACCCGGGCGCGCGAACAATTTCCACCCATCAGGATTAGACCCACCAAAACCACCCCGACCATCTGAGCACCCATGCTTGCCTCCTACGCTTGGAAATTCACAAGCACTTCAATCCTACAGCATTTGTCGCGTAGCCAACAATAGTAAACACAGCTCTTTTTTCGGCTGTTTCGCGGTTTTTGGCCAGTTTCAGACCATCCCGTCGGGCCTGAACGCGGGAGCAGGACCTGGAAAGCAGGGATATCAGAGGATAATCTCGCTTTTCGGCCCGTAACCGCGACGTCACTGGCCCGCGGCGTCGAGCAAGAACGGGTAGTTCACGACCACCACGCCGCCCCCATCGGGCGCCGGGAAAGTCCAACGTCGAACCGCTCGCACGATGCAGCTTTCGACTGCCTCGTTTCGCAGGCTCGAGCTTCCAACCATGGCCGACTGGACCGAGCCTGTGGGCGAAATCACGAACTTCGTCGTCACTCGGCCTTGCAGGTCCGGCCGCGCGTTGAGCTGCTGCTCGTAGCAGAACTTCACTTCGTTGATGTGGCGTCGAACCACGCGTCGAATGACTTCCTTCGACAGGGAGCCGCGCACCTCGGCGCCACCGCTGCGAACCTGAGGAACGCCTGCCGATCGACCGCGGAACCCGCCGACGCCTCGGCCGTAGCCGCCCTCGCCCGCGCCCCGGCCGCCACCGCGACCGATGGTGCCGAAGTTCCCCATACCGATGGTGCCTTGCCCAAGACCGCCGCCGCCGCGACCGGTGCCGCGCAGCCCGAGACCACCGAAGCCGAAGTTCTGACCGATGTCGTTGCCCGCCATCGCGCCGAGTGCGCTGGATGGATCATTGCCGAGCGCGAAGTCCGCTCCGTAAGGCGACGTGGGCGCGTTGAATGAGCCCATCATGGACTTCAACGTGCCGATGATACCCGTGTTGGCAGCCTCGTCCTCGGCCTGCTCCCGCGCCATGACCGGGTCGGGATTGTCTTCCGGCCCCTTGATGCCGTACTTGTTGCGGTTCTTCTCCGAGCTCTCGTCGCCCATCTGGCCTTGCTCGCCTTCGTGGGCCTTGCCTGTGCCGCCACCCGACGAATCGGAGCCGTTGAGCCACTCGGGTTCCGGCTCCTCGAGCTCCTCCGGCTCCATGAGGAACTGGATCAAGCGGGAGTCGGTGCTCAGCAAGTCCGACGACAAGCCCCGCGGACGCGGAGGCTGGAAGTAGAACATCGTCAGCACGAGGCTCGCGAAGAGCGCCGCCCCAGCGACGTAGATCATGGGGCGGACATCGATCTTTGCGTGGCCCGCGGCCTTCTTGCCGGCCTTCACGTCTTTGACGATGAAGGTGAAGTCGCGGTGCTTCATGCGAACCGAACCCCCCTCGGGAATCGGAAACTCCATGGCACCGGCGATGGTCGAGCTCGGCCGGAAATCTCCCTGGCCGCGCATCAAATCAAAGGAGCGCGTCTGATCGCCAATCGTCGCTTCACCCTTGGCGCCTTCGGGAACGATGGCCGCCACCCCTGCACCCTGCGCGACACAAAGCGGCATTCGGTCGACGCCGATCGCGTCGTGACCGAGCACGTAGTCGACATCATCACCGTTTGGCTCACCGACGTAGTAGTCGCGAGGCGGAGTCAGGTAGTCGACGTTGAGGACGTTTCGATCGCCCCAGATGACCGACACCTCGATCGCGCGCTCGTCGGTCTCGATCTCGTGTGCCGGAAGCGCGGCGGTCGTTGCCACCAGGCCGTACTCGGGGCCTTCCTCCGCGGCAGCGTTCGCAAAAGGCGTCCGCGACAACCGCTTGGCGCCTGCCGCGAACGGATTGAACTTGGGTCCCGACTCGTCTTCCTCGTCGGTAGCCTGTGGCACAGCTTTGGCCCGCGGCTCCGACTCTTCATCGAGCATCGCGGTCATTGCACGTTCATCTACGACGGGCGTTAGGCGACCGGCACCCGCAGCCATCGCCACAGGCGGGCTCGATGCGACCGCCACCGTCCCAGTGATGATATCGAGATGCAGGCGCTTGTTTCCGACTTGCACCTGACCACCGGACTGCAGTTTCCGCTTGTTGATCTTCTCGCCGTTGACGAGCGTCCCCGACGCGGAACCGAGGTCGATGATGAACACCTCCCCCGGTGCAGTCACCTCGATCACCGCATGCATGCGGCTGACCTTCTCGTCATCGAGGTGAATGTCGCTCGTCTGTAGACGACCGATCTTGATAATCTCTTGGCTCAGCGTTTCAGTGCTGAGCAACACGTCCCCGTCGTAGACAGAAAACGCGACCGACGTATTGTGGCTCGACTCACTCACCCGGATCCCCCATTACAAATCTTCCACAGATTTCAGCATCTCGGGAATAAAATGCTCTCGGATCTGAATCAGGGACGCTCGGCGCCCGCGGCGACGCACGATCAATTGCTCGCCATCGGGCCGCACGAGGTCGCCAGTGACCAGGTCATCTTCGAAGTCGTAGGTCGTAGACGCCGCTGGCCCATCCTGCGCCTCAACCCCGGTCGCCCAGATCGTAGGCATCGCAATTAACGCACTGAAAACAAGAACTTGTGAGATGAACTTCGAAATCGCTTTTTCCATGATTCGTCCTTAACCCGTGACCTGCATCGCCTCGACCGAGATGTCGATGTTCTGGATGCGGCCGGGCCGACACTTGGGTGCGCCCCGCTTCTTGCTCGACTTTTGAGCGCAACGATTACTCACATCCTGCACGCTCGAACGGAATTCGGTTTGCTTGCCGGCCCGCTTCAGGAACTCGCTGAAGTAGCCCTTGGCCTTCTTGAGATCGTTGACCGAGCCCGACATGTAGTCCTGGTAGAGCACACCCAGGTTGAAGAACGCCTCTGCACGCTGGGCATCGAGCTGCTTCGCACGCTCGTACTGCGTCTCCGCCTCCGGGAAGCGCTCGAGGCCGCGAAGGGCGGTGCCGAGCCCGATGATCGCGTCGTAGTTGCTCGGCTCCAGCTCGACGGCGCGCGCGAAGGCCTTCCGGGCATCCTCGTAGCCACGGAACGATAGGGCCACTTCGCCAAAATTCATCTGCGCCTCGAAAAGATCCGGATCAAGTGTGATAGCCCGCTGGAAGAATCGAAGCGCCGAGATCACATCGCCCTTGTAAACCTTGATCAGCCCCCAGGTGTTGTAGATGGGCGCGTAGTCCGCATCGAGCATCTGCGCCTGTCGGCACACGACCTCCGCGAGGTCGAGCTCCGACGCGTTACCCTTGCGCCCGCGGTCGTAATGCAGGAGAGCCATCTGGTTGAAGGCCGACAAGTAGTCGGACTCGATCGCCAGCGCCCGTCGCAGGTTCTTGAG